>JBAZHO010000253.1:0-3670 GCA_041652375.1 Opitutales bacterium
CCGCCACCCTTGCATTGGTCCAAGGAAACGCATGTTTCCTTGGACCTGATTACTTCCATTTGACCCACACCAAACAGCGAGGAACCGACGCCTCTCCGAGGCGTCCGGGGCGTGTGCATACGTCGGTTGCCCCGTTTCCTTGCCAGATTTGGTTTCTATTTTGGGAAACTTTTGGCAATCGCTATAAGCATGGATGAAAACGGGATTAGAAAATCAGAACGTCTTCTTTTCTATCATCTGTGTAAATCCCTGCTTATCTGTGGTCCAAATTCTAGGTTTTCTTTGGGGAAACGCTATATCTTGCGGGGCTTGCCGCATGCGCCAAAGAAAAGGGCGGAGCCGCCAGACTCCGCCCTCGCCAACAAATGTTGCCGCATTCCGCCTGTCAACGGGATGAACAAACGCGGGGAATCAGGCTTATCCTTCGACCCCGGGATATGAAAGCCCTTGCGCTACCCGAGGCGCGGCAAGGTGAAAGAACTGCGTCTTTCCACGACCGGAACCCGGCTAGTTACACGAGATCCGGGATTGTTGAACGCAGCGCGAAGAACTTCCGGGGCGGTTCACGCCGTTGGAGCGGAAAATGCTCTCCGCGTTCCGGGACCCGTATGCGGCCCTGAGAAGGTTGAACAGGTGGGCGGGCGGTACGGACGGCGCCCTGCTGCTGTGCTCTTCTGTGAGATTTCTCATCGTGCGTTCTTTCTTTGTATCCTAGTTACATGCGTTGTTTTACGGTTTGAATGCCGAGGCATCCGCACTATTGCATGGACCATACCAAGCCTGCGAAAAATTCCATTCTGCCCTCTTTCGTTCAGTCCGGGGTGGGATGGAGCATGCTTTCTTCGAATCGAAAAGAGCGCATTGTTACGGCTTTTCGCTGGCAATCCTGCGCAAGGAGAACATATGCTGACCGCCCGGCCTCCTAGTGTCAGTCCGCGCGGATCGCGCGCCGCGACTGCATCGGGATGCCCGGACTTATCCCTCGGAAAACGCACAAGGACATGGATCAGATAGCCAACGTACTGGCAAACCGCTACGCCTCCCACGAAATGCGCGCCATATGGTCGCAGCATGGACGCATTCTGCTCGAACGCGACCTCTGGATCGCCGTCATGAAGGGGCAGCGCGACCTTGGGCTGGGCGGCATATCCGACGCGACCATCGCGGCCTACGAGGACGTGCGCGACACGGTTGACCTCGAATCCATCCGCAAGCGCGAGGAAATTTCCCACCACGACGTGAAGGCCCGCATCGACGAGTTCTGCGCCCTTGCCGGGGAGGAGCAGATACACCGCGGCATGACCAGCCGCGACCTGACCGAGAACGTCGAGCAGCTTCAGATTTACCGCGCCATGGAGCTTGTGGTCCACAAGTCCTGCGCCGGGCTTCTGCGCCTTGCCACGCTGGCGAAAAAATACCGCGACGTGCTTTTGGTTGCCCGCACGCACAACGTGCCCGCGCAGCCCACGACGCTGGGCCGCCGCATTGCCATGTTCGGCGAGGAGCTTTGCTACCACATCGAGAAGCTGGAGGCCATCATCGCCAAGTATCCCGCGCGCGGCCTGAAAGGCCCGGTCGGGACCCGCGTGGACCAGTTCACCCTTTTCGACGGCGACGAGGAAAAGGTGCACGCGCTGGAGCGCAAGGTCCTCAGTTACCTGAACATCTGGAACAGCTTCAAGGAAACCGGTCAGATCTACCCCCGCAGTCTGGATCTGGAAGTGGTGGAGGCGATAGTGCAGCTATCCTCCGCCCCGGCGAACTTCGCCGTGACGCTGCGCCTCATGGCGGGGCAGGAACTGGCCAGCGAGGGCTTCGCGCCCGGGCAGGTCGGGTCCAGCGCGATGCCGCACAAGATGAACGCCCGCAGTTGCGAGCGCATCGGCGGCTTCCGCGTCATCCTGAACGGCTACCTCTCGATGGCGGCAGGCCTTTCGGGCAACCAGTGGAACGAGGGCGACGTGTCCTGCTCCGTGGTGCGCCGCGTGATGCTGCCGGACACCTTCTTCGCCATCGACGGCATGCTGGACACTTTCATCACCGTTCTGGACCAGATGGACGTCTATCTGCCCATGATCGAGCAGGAGACCCGCCGCTACCTGCCTTTCATTGCGACCACCACCATACTGATGGAGGCCACCAAGGCCGGGGCCGGGCGCGAAACCGCGCACGAAGCCATCAAAATGCACGCCGTGGCCACGGCCAAGGAACTGCGCACGGCGACATCAAGGAGAACAACCTCGTGGAACGCCTCGCCGGGGACGAACGCGTCAAACTTTCCAAGGAAAGGATCGAGGAACTTGTCTATCGGAACAAGAACCTCGTGGGTCTGGCCCCGGAACAGGTGGACTACTTTCTGGGCGAAGCGCACCGCGTGGGCGAACGCTACCCCGAGGCCATGAGCTACACGCCGGGCACGATACTCTAGGGGCATGTTTCGCTTATTCAGCGCCGTCAGACAGCCGAAGCTTCCATGATCGACGCCATCGCCAAATTCCTCGACGAACCGAACCCGATCAACACGTCGTACAGACGCGCCCTCTGGTCCGCGCTGGCCATAAGCTGCTTCGTGGCCCTGTTTCTCATGGCGTTCCAGCCCTTCGGACTGCACGAAATCGACAAGCCCCGGCGGCTCCTGCTCATAGCCACTTACGGGCTGCCCTGCTTCCCGCCGGTTCTGGTGTTCAACCTCGGCATGGCCTTCGCGTGCAGGCGCACGACGCTGGGCGAACGCTGGAAGGTCCGGCACGCGCTGGGCGCAAGCTTCTGCATACTGCTGCTTGTCGGCGCGTCGAACTACTTTCACACCATGCTGATTTTCAACCGGGCCTTCTCGCGGGACGGCCTGCTGGAAATGGAATTCTACACGGCCCTTGTCGGCATCTTTCCGGCGCTGGGCAATCTGGTCTGGTCGCACATGGCCCTGATAAGAAAACATCAGGCGCTCGCCTCGTCCATGAACCGTTCCATCGACGCGGCAGCCCCGGAGGCGGCGAAGCCCGCGCGCATCCTCACGCTCCGCGCCGAAAACCAGTCCGAAACCTTCACCTTCGACGCCGAACGACTCTGCTACCTCAAAGCGGAGGGCAACTACGTGGAACTGGCCCTTTGTCAGGGCCGGGCGGGGCCGGAAACGCAACTGCTGCGGCTCACGCTCAAAGACGCACAGGCCCAGCTTGCGGAACAGGGCTGCGACGTGGTGCGCTGTCACAGGTCGTATCTGGTCAACAGGGGCAGAATAGCAAGCGCGGAAGGTAACGCGCAGGGACTGATCCTGCATCTGGACCGAGACCGGCTCCGCGTGCCTGTCTCGCGCTCGTACGTGTCCCTTTTCAGACGAGGGACCGGGGCGACGGCCTGAACCGATTTACGGTGATTTCCGCCCGGTCGTGACGTATAGCGGTTGCTAAAAAGTCGGCCAATTTGAAGCCGCAGGACGAACGCGTGCCTCACCGGACGGCTCGGAGAGCCGTCCCTACCTTTAAGACGGTTATCGCATTGATATTTTTAATCTTAGGTAGGGACGCCTCTCCGAGGCGTCCGGGGGCGCGTGCATACGTCGCTTGTCCCGTTTCCTTGCCAGATTAGGTTTCTATTTTGGGAAACTTTTGGCAGTCGCTATAAATATGCACGCGCCGGGCTTGTCGTTCGTCCCGGCGGCTTGCATTCC
>JBAZHO010000254.1:0-3638 GCA_041652375.1 Opitutales bacterium
ACCCTGCATAGATCTTGGATTATTGCTAATGGAGAACAATGAGATTGTTTTGCCGCCAGTGATTAATTCCATTAGCTCTTTTCTGACCAGTTTTTCGACCGTAGAAATTTCAATCGAGTAACTTACACAAGAGTCTGGAACCAGAGGGGTTGATGTCTTGGTTCCGAACTTGAGGTCTTCGTTGGTGCAACCACTGTACAACGCCTTGCCAATACCGCCTCGTATGCCTTGCCATCTTGAATTGATCGGATCCTCCGGCCTCCCGTTGAATACTTCCGAAACAGTATAACCATTGCCTATCCCCTGAAGAACTCTCAGCGCGTCAAAGAAATTGGATTTGCCGCTCGCGTTCGCTCCGATGAAAAGGTTCAGGGGGCCGAGTTTTAGCTTCACATCGCGCAGACTCTTGAAATTGCTGATGTTTAGTTCGGTGATCATGGCATTGCCTCTCGCATTGCGCGGAGACGACAAGTCTCGCGGCAAACGATAATTGGCAGAACCTGACGTCTTTTGCAAACGCCTTGTTGCCTGTTACATCGCGTCCACCTTGTCCAGCCTTGGCTGGTGGCGGCCACCCTCGTAAACGGAAGTCAGCCACGCGTCCACGATCGGGAACAACTCCGCCTCCGGGAACATGCGCTCGCCAAGGGAAATGACGTTCGCGTTGTTGTGCTGCTTGCACAATTCCGCGCTCTGGACGTTCCAGCACACCGCGCAACGGATGCCATGCACCTTGTTGGCCACCATGGCCTCGCCGTTGCCGCTGCCGCCTAGAACGATCCCTAGGTCGCATTCGCCCCGTGCCACGGCCTGCGCCGCCGGACGCACGAAGTCCGGGTAATCGCAACGAACCGCGCTGAAAGTCCCGAAGTCCGCGACGCGATGACCACGCGCGGTCAGGCTGACGCGGAGCAGTTCCTTGAAACGGAAGCCCGCGTGATCACAACCAAGGGCGATTGAAGGCAGTGCTGACATGATGGATCAACTCGAAAAGGAAAGCCCCGGCGAGGCAACCCTGAAACGCGGGAAACGGAAAGTCGGGCCGCTCAACCCGTCACCTTGACGTGCAGCAGGCGCACGCCGTCGGCGGGCATGTTCGCAAGGTTGGCCCGCAGTTCTACGAAGCTGTCGATCCTCTGGTAGTCCGTGCCGTAGGCGTCGCAGAGGGCCACGTAGTCCACATTCTGCGGCGTCAGGAAATAGCGTTCGAAAACGCGGTCCGGGATGTCGGCCACCGGCATGTGGCGGAAAATGCCTCCGCCGCCGTTGTCCACCATCACGATGCTCAGGTGCCCGCGCAGTTGCCGCGCGGCCATCATGGAACTGGCGTCGTGCAGCAGGGCGAGGTCGCCCGTCAGCAGCACCCCGCGTCCGCCGTGGGCCATGCCCAGCGCCGTCGCCAGCGTGCCGTCGATGCCGTTCGCGCCCCGGCTGAAGTGGACGCGGAAGGGTTCGTGGCCGCATTCGGCGTATTGTTCCGCGTGCCGCGCGCTCATGCTGTTCGCCACGAACAGGCGGCAGTCCGCCCGGAGGTGGCGGAACAGTTCGCGCGCGACGCCGCCCTCGCTCATAGCGGTCTCGTCCAGCGCGGCGTTGAGCTTTGCGCGGGCCTGCGTTTCCGCCTCGGCCCAGAGAGCCGAATAGCCGCCGTCCTTCACCGCCGGAAGGGGCAGCAGGTGCAGCAGTTCCGGCGCGAAGCATATCTGTCTGGCGCGTCTGTGCAGGGGGTCCAGATTCGCGTGCCCTGTCGAACATATCAAAGTGGGCGTGTCGAGGGCCTCAAGCCACTGGCGCAGGGCCTTGCTCGTGGGCAGGGGGCCGACTTGCAGCACGAAGTCCGGCTTCAGGGCCTCTCTGGCGGCGGCGTCCTTGAGGATTTCGCCGTATGCGCTCACGCGGATCAGTCCCTTGGGCACTTCCCCCGCGCGCCACGGGCCAAGGGCCTCGCACAGGACCGGGTAGCCCGACCTCACCGCAAGCGACCATAGCGAGCTGCGGGCCGCCTCGTCGTCGTCCGCCATCTGCGTCCCGGCGACGATCAGGCCGCAGTGCCCCGGTCCGGCGGGGGCGATGCCGTCGAAGTCCGGCAGGGCATAGCCGAAATTTTCCGGGGCCACGCCCTTCAGCAGAACGTACGGGTCGAAGTCCAGCGTCAGGGTTTTGCCCGGCTCCGGGGCGAGCGGTTCGCGCAGCGGGCAGTTGATATGCACCGGGCCGCGGGCGGGCAGCATCGTGAGGCGTATGGCGTGCGACAGGGTCTGGCGAAGCTGGCGCAGGCAGGCCATCGTGGGCTCCGGGACGGGAAGCTCGAAATGTTCGTTCGCGTACTGGCCGAACATGCGCGTCTGGTCTATGGCCTGCCCGGCGGCGCAGCGGCGCAGCTCCGGCGGACGGTCCGCAGTGAGGACAAGCAGGGGCGCGCCGCTTTCGTGCGCCTCCACGACGGCGGGCAGGTAGTTCGCCGCCGCGCTGCCGGAAGTGCAGGCCAGCACCACCGGCCTGCCGCCCTGACGGGCCAGCCCAAGCGCGAAGAAAGCCGCGCCGCGCTCGTCGAGCAAGGGAATGGTCTCTATGCCGTGGCAGTGCGTCAGCGCCCAGATGATGGGGGTGGACCGCGAGCCGGGGGATACGACGGCATGCCTCACGCCCAGCCGGGCCAGCGTTTCGGCCAGCGCATGGCCCCAGAGGCTGTTCGTGTTCGTAAGTGCGTTCTGGTTCATGGGAGAGAGCGAGAGAGTTCTTACGCAGGTATCAAAAGCCCCGCAACGCAAGCTTTGCAAACACTCGTTTTTATGCTGATGTTTTACTGCATAGAATTATGGACAGAATCGATTGCCTCGGGGTGGGAAGCCCCATCGTGGATACGCTCGCGCGGGTTTCCGACATCTTCATTTCCACCACCGGTGCAACCCGGGGCAGCATGACGTTCGTGGACAGCGCCCGAATGGCCGGGGTGATCGCCGCGATAGAAGGGCATCTGGTGCAGGCGCCCGGCGGTTCCGCCGGCAATACGGTCGTCGCCCTCGCGCGGCTCGGTTCCCGTTCCGCCCTGCTGGGCAAGACGGGCAGCGACACGACGGGCCGCTTCTACCGCGAGAGCCTGATTCAGTCCGGCGCTTCGGACAGCCGCATCAAGACGGGCGGCGGGGCCAGCGCGCGCTGCCTTTCCCTGATAACGCCCGACGCGCAGCGCACGATGATGACCGATCTTGGCGCTGCCGCCACGCTCTGCGGGGCCGACATGGGGCCGGAGGACTTTTCGGGCGTGCGCATGGTGTACATCGAAGGCTATCTGATGTACAACCGCCCGGCCATCGACGCTGTGCTGCAGCTTGCCCGCGGGGCCGGGGCCAAGATCGGGCTGGACCTCGGCGCGTTCACGCTGGTTCAGGCCATGCGGGATGACATTCTGTCCATCCTGCGGGAATACGTGGACATTGTCGTTGCCAACGAGGACGAGGCCCGCGCCCTTTTCGGCGAACTGCCGCAAGAGGAACAGGCGCGCCGGCTGGGCCGCCTCTGCGATGTGGCCGTGGTGAACCTCGGCGCGAGAGGCTCGCTGATCTGCGCGGACGGCAGGCTTCTGCGCATCCCGGCCAGAAAAGTGGAACGCGTCGTGGATACCACCGGCGCGGGGG
>JBAZHO010000255.1:0-3637 GCA_041652375.1 Opitutales bacterium
CTTCGTGCCCCATGCCTGCACCTCGCCGAACACCTCGTCCACCCTCTTGCGCGTGGCACAGTAGATAATGCCCGTTTTGCGCTCGGCGACGAGTTTGCGCAGGTGGCGGAACTTGTCCATCTTGCGCCCGGCCTGCACCACGCGGAAGGACAGGTTGGGCCGCGCGAACCCCGTCACGACGATATCCGGCTCGTGCAGGCCGAGGTGCTTCACGATGTCGTCCCGCACGTCCGGCGTGGCCGTGGCGGTGAAGGCGGCGATCGTCGCGCCAATGTTCTGCACGAAGCGGCCAATCTTCAGGTAATCCGGGCGGAAGTCGTGCCCCCACTGGCTCACGCAGTGCGCCTCGTCAACGGCCACAAGCGAGATTTGCACCCTTTGCAGCGCGTCCACGAAGCGTCGCTGGCCGAAGCGTTCCGGCGCGATGTAGAGCAGCTTCAGATCCCCGCGCTCAAGGGCCGCGATGCGCTCGTCCTGCTGGGAGGACGTAAGGGAACTGTTGATCGTGTCCGCCGCGATGCCCTTGGCCCGCAGCGCGTCCACCTGATCCTTCATCAGGGCGATCAGCGGGCTGATGACGAGCGTCGCGCCGGGCAGCATCAGGGCCGGGAGCTGGTAGCAGAGGCTTTTGCCGCCGCCGGTGGGCATGACCACGAGCGCGTCGCGCCCGGAGCAGATCTTGCCGATGATCTCCTCCTGCCCGTCTCGGAAGCGGTCGAAGCCGAAGTGGCGATGCAGTATCTCCCTTGCGTCCATGCTCCGGGCAGTAGTATCCGCGCCTTTCGTCCGTGACAAGGGCGCAAGTGTGCCCGACATGTCCGAATGATCGAATGCAGCAGTTGCATTTTTGCTCAATCATGTAAAAAATCCGTTCAATGAGTTCAGTGTTCTGCTTTGGCGAAGTTTTGTGGGATTGTCTGCCGCGCGGCTTGTTTCTCGGCGGCGCTCCCTTGAACGTGGCTTCTCATCTGGCGCGTTTGGGGACGAAGTCGGGCATGATTTCCGCCGTGGGCGACGACATCCTCGGCGGCGAGGCGCTTTCGCGCCTGCAAAGCGCCGGCGTGGACACGAATTTCGTATCCGTCCTAAAGGGCATGCGCACGGGCAGCGTGGGCGTGTCGCTGGACTTTGTCGGCAACCCAAAATACACGATCCGCGAGGACGTGGCATGGGACCACATTCCGCTGACCGAGGGCCTGACGGACACCCTGTTCGGGGCCTCGGCACTGATTTTCGGCACTCTGGCCATGCGTTCGCCGGATAACCTGCGCGTGCTTGAGGCTTTGCTGGAGGTGGAGTGGCCGATGCGCGTTTACGACGTGAACCTGCGCGCGCCCTTCTACACCGTGGAGCAGGCGCTCACGCTGTCGCGCTTTGCGGACCTTGTGAAATGCAACGAGGAGGAGGCGCGGGAACTGTGCGGCGCCCCGGCCTCCACGCAGCCCGAAAGCCTCGTGCGCATGCTCGCCGACGCGACGGACGCCGGGCGCGTGTGCATCACTCTAGGCCCGCGCGGTGCCGTGTACCTCGGCCCGACCGGCCTTCTGCACGCCGTGGCCCCCAAGGTCCATGCCGTGGACAGCATCGGGGCCGGGGACGCGTTCCTCGCCGCGATGGTGGCCGGAATCGTCGAAGGCAAGGAGGACCACCCGGACTTCCTCTTGCGCTGCTGCCGACTGGGCGCGTTCGTGGCCGCCAGCGAAGGCGCGCTGCCGCATTACAGGGCCTCGTCGTTCACGCTGGCATAGCCCCGGTCCCGCCTTGCCTTGTGCGGGGGACTTGTTCAGCATGAGCGTTTTAATTTTTACCGATCCTCACCAATGATCGACCTGAAATTGCTCCGCGAGCAGCCCGAGCTGGTCAAGCAAGGCGTTGCCAAAAAGAAGTTCCCCTGTGACATCGACGCCTTTCTGGCGCTGGACCGTCAGAGGCGCGACATCGTAACCGAGGCCGAACAGGCCCGCGCAAGCCAGAAGGCGGCCAACAACCTGATGAGCGAGCTGCCCAAAGGCTCCCCGGAGTTCAAGGCGAAGGTGGCCGAGATGAAGGCGCTTTCCGCCAAGGTCAAGGAGCTTGTGGCGAAGCAGGACGAGGTTGAGGCGGAGTGGAAGAAGCTCTACCTGACCATTCCGAACATTCCGACCCCGGACGTGCCCGTCGGCCTGAGCGACGAGGACAATATCTGCCTCGAAATGTGGGGCGACGCGGCCCGCGCCTATCCGAACGCAATCCCGCACTGGGAGCTTGCGTGGTTCGAGAAGTATATCGACTTCGCCCGCGGCACGAAGATCACCGGCACGGGCTTCCCCGTGTTCATGGGTGACATGGCCCGCTTCGTCCGCGCCCTGATCCAGTTCTTCCTCGAAGAGGACACTGCGGCGGGTTACGTGGAGGTGTCGCCCCCGATTCTGGTCAATCCGCAGAGCGCGACGGCAGTGGGCCAGCTTCCCGACAAGGAGGCGCAGATGTATTACATGCCGGTGGACGACTTCTACCTCATCCCCACGGCAGAGACTTCCGTCACCAACCTTTACCGCGACGAGGTGATCGACGCGGGCGCGCTGCCCGTCTATCACTGCGCCTATACGCCCTGCTTCCGCCGCGAGGCGGGCAGCTACGGCAAGGATGTGCGCGGCATGAACCGCGTGCATCAGTTCGACAAGGTGGAGCTGCTCAAGTGGGTAGTCCCCGGCACGGGAGAGGCGGAGCTGAAGAGCCTCGTGGTCCACGCCTGCGGAATGCTCAAGAAGCTGGGCCTCACGCACAGGCAGATGCTCATGGCCACGCACGACCTCGGGCCGCCGCACGCCAAGAAGGTGGACCTTGAGGTATGGGCCGCCGGGCAGAAGCGCTGGCTGGAGGTGTCGAGCTGCTCCCTGTTCACGGACTTTCAGGCCCGCCGCGCCAACATCCGTTACCGCGACGAGGCAGGCAAGCTGCACTTCGTCCACACCCTCAACGGCTCCGGCCTCGCGGTTCCGCGCGTGCTGGCAGCCCTGCTGGAGAACAACATTCAGGACGACGGCACGGTGCTCGTGCCCGAATGCCTGCGCCAGTGGATGGGCAAGGATTTCATGGGCATTCCCAAGGCGTAAGGGTTTTCCCCCGCGTCAACAGGTCAAACGAGTTTCATCATAACGGACATTCCGCCCAATCCAGACGCATCGAGCGGCCTCGCTCCCGAAGGCGACGGCGCGGGTGCGCACGGTCAGGAATGGCCCGTGCTGGCGCTGAAACTGGCCGGACTGCTGCCGCCGGACAAGTTCCGCGCAGAGCTTGTGGCGGAGCTGCGCGGGCGTGGCATCGTGGGCGCGGCCTGTTCGGGCGGGGCGGATTCGGTGTGCCTGCTGCTGCTGCTCTGGGCGCACATGCCGGAGCTGCGGGAGCGGCTGCTCGTGCTGCACTTCGACCACCGCATCCGGGGGGAGCAGAGCGCCGGGGACGCGGACTTTGTGCGCGCTCTGGCCGTCGGGCTTGGCCTATGCTGCGAAAGCGGCTCATGGGCCGCTTCCACGCCCGACGCCAGCGAGGACGCCGCGCGGGAGGCCCGGATGGACTTTCTGCACTCGCACGCGTCGGTGATCTGCTTCGGGCACAACCGGGACGACGTGGCGGAGACGATGCTCCTGCGCATCGG
>JBAZHO010000256.1:0-3622 GCA_041652375.1 Opitutales bacterium
GGACCAAGACTTACCAGCGCAACCACATATAACCTCATTTCGGGAAAGGGAAACGTACGTTTCCCTTTCCCTGCCCGCCCGGCGAGGGCCTTCAGTTCCCTATTCCACACCAAACAGCGAGGAACCAGGGACGGCTCTCCGAGCCGTCCGCGAGGCATACGTTCGTCATGCGGCTTCGAATTGGCCGACTTGTGGCAACCGCTATAACGTTGGTGATTAGCGCGAACGCTTCATGGTCCGCCGAAACGGAAGGCTTACGCGCTTGTTGTTCCCTTTGGCGGAAAGGGTGCGCAATAACGTCAAGGCTGGCGGATGCTACGCGCGTCAGGCTTTGACTTTGTCGCAGCACTCCGCCGTGCCGGGCACTTCCAGAAGCCTGCCGGGTCCGATGGCCTTGGCCAGCGGGGAGGCGTGCATGGCCTTGAACGGAAGCACCTTTCCGGCATAACCTTCGATGATGCCCATTTCCTTGGTGCGCACCAGCGAGCCCATGACCAGAAGCTCCCCCGGAATTCCTTCCTTGACCACCGGTTCGCAGACAAAGTCGTAGCACTTCATATCCGTGACGTTGTCGCAGATGTAGAACTCGCGGTGCTCGAACAGGACGGCCATCAGCGGCTCGCCGTTTATGCTGAAGCCGCTCTCCACAAGCGCTGTTTCCAAGGGCAGTTCCAGCGCTTCCTCCATTCTGGACGCGCGCGGAATGGTCAACTGAAGCACGGGCTTGTGCCCGTTCTCTTCAAGATAACGACGCAGCGAACCCTGCACCATGTTCTGAAGTTCCGCGAACATCTCGCACACGTCCGAATCCGTCACCTTGGACTGCCCGAGCAGTTCCTTGGTGACTATCTTCCCCGCCTGTTCGCCTGCCACCAGCATCACGTCCATCCATATCGCCTGAGTGGGGATGGCAATGCCGACCCACGAGGCGTACAGGGGACCTTCAGGCAGGGGCTTGGGCGGAATCTCGCTCTTGAGGGTAACGCCCATGCCGGAGAACACGTTCAGGATGATCTCGTCAAACTCGAAGGGGTGAATGATTTCATCGTCGGCCAGTTCCTCGTCCTGCACGATCTGCGCGTTTACAAGGGCGTCCTGCCGCACGTCTTCGCGCGGCGGGGGCGGGGCGGGGGCCGGAGGGCGGGGACTCTCGCCGGAAGAAGTGCTTCCCGTATCGGCATACGCGACTTTTGCCGCCTGCGCGGGCGGCGCCCCAGCACCCATGAACGAATGCGCGCCTTCAGGCACGTGGGCCTGCGCGGCGGCCTGTCCGGCATCCGTTTCCTTGTCTGGAAATATCTGCACGCCGCGGAACACGCGCTCCCGCTTGTCGGCAGTCGGGACCGCAGGCGGATGCCGCCGCAGCGTGTCTGGGGCCGTCGCAGGGGCCGCAGCGGCCTTCTTGTGCGCATCATCGTCCGCGTCGGTCTTCTTGCCGCCTATGCCCAGCAACGTCGCGTTGGACTCCCGCAGGGCGCGCGCTTTCTTGTCCACGGGAGACTCGAAGGCGGCAAGCCCGTGAAGGATGCCCTGCACGCGCGCAAGCTCGTCCTCCAGCTCGACCGCCCTTTCCGCCGCTTCAAGGCGGGACATGAAGGACGCGGCGGAGAAAGGACGCGCGATTATGTCGTCCACCCCGGCGCGGCTGCACAGTTCCACAAGCTCCATGTCCAGCACGTCGCTGACCAGCAGGATGTAAACTCCGCTTTTCTTCCCCGTCGCGCACAAAAAACGACTAACGTCCAGTCCGCGCAGGCGGCTGAGCGCATTGGAAATAACGGCAATGCGCGGATGGGGTGTTGCAGAAAGGATCTTGGCTACATCGAAGCCGTCGTCGCAATTCCTTACGGTATGCCCCTTCTCCCTGAGCATGGTTTCCACCATAACCCGGGATGTAATTTCGTCATCGGCAACCAGCACCTGCATAGCACGCTACCATTGTCCAGACAGTGCGCCTCGGATTCAATGATGCGGCTTGTCATAGCCTAGCACATAACCCAAGTAAAGGTTTGAGGCATTCCTTCATGTTCTTTTACGGCATAGACACTGCAATCCATAAACATTCCGACAAAAAATCGCCCGGCCTCCGTTTATGAAGGCCGGGCGAGATGATTGGCAGCCGAATGGCTCGCCGGACTAGAACAACGAATATGTGACCGTCACACCTGCAACGACGATGGACACCATCGTCATAAGCTTGATCAGGATGTTGAGGCTGGGACCGGCGGTATCCTTGAAGGGGTCGCCCACGGTGTCGCCGATGACGGCGGCCTTGTGCGCGGCGGAACCTTTGCCGCCGAGATGCCCTTCTTCAATGTATTTCTTGGCATTGTCCCATGCGCCGCCGGAGTTGGCCATCATGACGGCCAGCGAGAAGCCGCCCGAAAGCGCACCGCCCAGAAGGCCGAGCACGCCGGGCACGCCCAGCACCAGACCCATCGCCACCGGCACGACAACCGCCAAGCTGGCGGGCAGAAGCATCTCATGCTGCGCGGCCTTGGTGGAAATCTGCACGCAACGCGCGTAATCCGGTTCGGCCTTGCCTTCCATGATGCCCGCGATGTCGCGGAACTGGCGGCGAACTTCGTCCACCATGTAGGAAGCGGCGCGGCCCACCGCGTTCATCGTAAGGCCGCAGAACAGGAAGGCCATCATCACGCCGATGAACATGCCCACGAGCACCTTCGGGTTCATCAGATGCACCTCGTAAGCGTGCATGAACTGCACGAGGGAGGCGTTCTGCGCGTCCGCCACGGAAGCGAAGCCGACCTTGTGAAGGACGGCGGCGATCTTTTCCGGCGCGATGTGGGTGTAGGCAATCTTGATCTCCTCGATGTAGGAGGCCAGAAGCGCCAGAGCCGTGAGGGCGGCGGAACCGATTGCGAAGCCCTTGCCCGTGGCGGCGGTGGTGTTGCCCAGAGCGTCCAGCGCGTCCGTGCGCTGACGCACTTCCGGGGGCAGGTGGCTCATCTCGGCGTTGCCGCCCGCGTTGTCGGCGATGGGTCCGTAGGCGTCCGTGGCCAAGGTGATACCCAGAGTGGAGAGCATGCCCACGGAGGCGATGCCGATGCCGTACAGGCCCATGCTGAGGCTCTCAGCGCCATATACCCACTGCGTTGCGAAGCCGTAGGAAAGCAGGGTTCCGACGACCACGAACATGACCGGCGGAAGAACGGAGATCATGCCCTCGCCCAGACCGGCGATGATGACGGTGGCCGGGCCTGTCTTGGACTGCTCCGCGATGCGCTGCGTGGGCCGGTAGGCGTGGGAAGTGTAGTATTCCGTGCTCTTGCCGATGAGGATGCCCGTCACAAGGCCAGTCACCACGCTGCCCCAGAGGCCGACGTAGTTCTGGAAGCCGAGCAGCTTCAGGATGAAAAAGGAGGCGATCATGATCAGCACGGAGCTGCCGTTGATGCCTGTGTTCAGAGCGCCCATGAGCTGCTTCATGTTCGCGCCTTCCTTTGTGCGCACCATGAAGATGCCCACGATGGAAAGCAGCGTGCCGACCGCGCCGATGAGCATCGGGGCGATGACGGCCTGAAGCTGGAGAGCCTGCCGCGCTTCGTCGGTCACGCGCATGTACGCCGCCGCGCCGAGAGCCGCCGTGGCGAGGATGGAC
>JBAZHO010000257.1:0-3621 GCA_041652375.1 Opitutales bacterium
CTTGGACCTGATTACTTCCATTTGACCCACACCAAACAGCGAGGAACCGATGCCTCTCCGAGGCGTCCGGGATGTGTGCATACGTCGGTTGTCCCGTTTTCTTACCAGATTAGGTTTCTATTTCGGTTTTCTTTTGGCAATCGCTATAATCTGCAAGATCTTTTGACAGGGGACACATCCGCGCGTATAGTTGCATAGTTATGCAACCTTGCAAGCCTACCGAGTCCGTTGACATGTGTCTCTTCAAACGACACGCGGAGTTCTGCGCCGTGTTCTCCAACCCGCTTCGCCTGCAAATAATGTTCCTGATCGGCGAGCGCGAACGCTCCGTGACGGAACTTGCCATACTGCTTGGGCTGAACCTGCCGCACGCTTCGCAACATCTGCGGATTATGCGGGATCAGGGTGCCCTGCTCACCCGCAAGGATGGGCGCAACGTTTACTACCGCATGTCCAACCCCAAGTTTCTCGCCGCTGCGGGCCTCGTGCGGGAAGGCATATGCGAGATGATCCACAGCCAAGACGAGGCGGCGCGTCAACAGGAGGAAAATCCTGAAATGCACCTCGCGCAACCGGTAGGAAACAGGTCCTAAACAGAACTATAAATACATGGAGCACAAACATTTAAATATTCTGATCATAGGCGGGGTGGCCGCCGGGGCATCCTGCGCCGCGCGCGCCAGAAGATTGTCTGAAACCGCGTCCATAACCCTGATTGAACGAGGGCCGGACGTGTCGTTCGCCAACTGCGGCCTGCCCTACCACATCGGCGGCGAAATCGCCGCCCGCGACACGCTCAAGGTGCATACCGGGCAGACCCTGCACAACATGCTGAACATCGGCGTGCGCACCCTTGCCGAGGCCGTGGATATCGACCGCAAGGGCAAACTCGTCGCCGTGCGCAGCGCAAGCACGGAAGAAATCGACTGGCTGCCGTACGACAAGCTGCTCCTCGCGCCGGGCGCGTTTCCCGTCCGCCCGCCCTTGCCCGGCATCGACGACCCGCGCATCCTCACCCTGCGCAACCTTCAGGACATGGACCGCATCAAGACGGCGACCGCCTCCGCGAAGAAGGCCGTGGTCATCGGCGCGGGATTCATAGGGCTGGAAATGGCCGAACAGCTCCATAAGCTGGGCATTGAAGTGAGCCTCGTGGAGATGCTCCCGCAGGTGCTCCCGCAGATGGACGCGCCCATGACGATGCTGCTGGCGGACGAACTGCGCAAAAACGGCATCGACCTGCACCTTGGCGACGGCATCGAGAGCTTCGCGCCGGAAGGCGAGAAGCTGGCCTGCAAGCTCGCCAGCGGCAAGACCCTCGCGGCGGACTTCGCCATACTTTCCATAGGCGTGCGCCCGGAAGCCCGTCTGGCCGCGAAAGCGAGACTTGAGCTTGGAACCCGCGGGCACATCAAGGTCAACAAGTTCATGCAGACCAGCGACCCGGACATTTACGCGGCGGGAGACGCCGTGGAGACTTTCGACCGGATCACAGGTTCAGCCGCCGCAGTCCCGCTCGGCGGTCCGGCCAACAGGCAGGGACGCCTTGCGGCGGATCACATGATCAACCCCGCCTCCGCCCGACCCTACCCCGGCTCTCAAGGCACGGCCATCGTGCGCGCTTTCGGCGTTGCCGCCGGACTTACGGGATGGACGCGCAAACGCCTCGAAGCGGCGGACATTCCCTTCCTGAGCATGACGGTCAACGACAACAACCACGCCGGCTACTATCCCGGTGCAAGCCAGCTTACGCTGAATATTCTATGGAGCCCCGTGGACGGGCGCATTCTTGGCGCGCAGGCGACGGGCGGCGAAGGCGTTGACAAGCGTCTGGACGTTCTGGCGACGGCCATCGCGGGCAAGCTTGGCATCGAGGACCTCGCGCAGCTCGAACTTTCCTACGCGCCGCCCTTCGGCAGCGCGAAGGACGTGATAAACATCGCCGGAATGGCTGCGTTGAACTACACGGACGGCCTGCTCAACCCGGTGCGGGAACTCCCGGAGGACGCATCCGTCCAGATCGTGGACGTGCGGCCCAAACCCCTCTTCGACGCCGACCCCACGCCCGGCGCGATCAACATCCCCTTCCCCATGCTTCGCGCCCAGCTCGACAAGCTGGACCGGAGCCGCGCCGTCGTCACAGTTTGCGCGCTGGGCAAGACCAGCTACTTCGCGGCCCGCATTCTGGCGCAGAACGGATTTGATGTGCAAAGCCTCAGCGGCGGCATCATGGCGACGAGGAACCCCAGAGCCGCCTACAAACTGCCGTCGTAGCGCCGAGCCGTCAGATTTATCTGTGACATCCCCCCATCCCAAGGGCGCACCGCCGAAAGGCCGTGCGCCCTTCTGGTTGAGGCAGTTCCGCTGCCTCGTGCACGGCGCGGGCAGCCGCGATAACAAAGCCCCAACAGGAATACCTCAAAATTCGGCATCTCTTACTGTTGCGTTTTTCCGAAAGTCTTATTCTTTCAGAAAGATTGACAATTTTTTAACATATCTAGGGGCGGGTTCAGAGATTTCAGGCAGGGATGGTAACACAAACAATTTCCATATATTACGGCACGGAAACGGGCAATAGCCGTTCGGTGGCCGAGACGATCGCAGGCTTGGCGGCAGGCAAAGGCATTTCAGCCTCCGTGCACGACCTCGTGAACGTCTCCGCCGAACAACTGTCCCGCGACAAGGACCCGGTAATTATCGTGATTTCCACTTGGAATCGCGGCAAGCCGCCGTTTTTCGCGCGCCGTTTCTATGCCGAGCTGGAAGAAGGCAAGACCCGCATGCCCGTGCTCAACTACACGGTCATCGCCCTTGGGGACGAGCATTACGAATACTTCTGCGCCTGCGGCATCAATGTGGACAGGATGCTCGAATCGCTGGGCGGCAAACGCTTCATGCCGCGCACCGTTATGGGGTCCACGTTCAGGACGGACCTGACGAAATGGGCGCAGGCCTTCTGGAGAAACCTTCCCTAGGCGTGGCCAAGAAGCGCGGTCTTGCTCATGACCAACCTTGGCCGGGCCAGCACAATCAGTCCCGCCGCGCGAGCTGCGGCAAGCTCCTTGTCGAACGTCTTCCACGACACGTGGACTGGCGGCTCCACGAGCAGCATCCGTCCGTCAGGGCTCAGGATTGACGCCATCTGGGCGAAAAACGCCTCCTTGTCTGGAACCTCGTGCGCCATGTAGAAGGCGAGGATGAAGTCCGCCTTCTCTTCGAGGCCGATTCTCGTTGTCTCGCAAAGGTGCATCCGCACGCGCTCGTCAAGCCCGGCGGCGCGGAGTTTTGCCGCCGCCAGATCCAGCATCCCCTGTTGAAGGTCCACCGCTATCACGCGCCCAGCCGGCCCGACCAGCGAAGCCATGTCCAAGGTGAAGAAGCCCGGCCCGCAGCCGACATCGACCGCCGTCATGCCCTCCCGCAGATAGGGAGACAATATCTTGCGCGGGTTCTGCACCCAGCGGCGCAGCCTGTTGTCAAGCCCTCCGGCCATGTAGGGCGGGGATACATGCGTGGAATCTCCAGACATGGCACGAATTATGGTCCCGTCCCAAAACGCGTCCACACGAAAACGCGAAGTCACATGGAAAACACGCTTTGCGCCATCGTCGATGCCATGCC
>JBAZHO010000258.1:0-3603 GCA_041652375.1 Opitutales bacterium
GGCCTTCTTGGCCTCAAGCTCCGCCGCGTAGGCCAGCGTCAGACTCGGGTCGAGATACTGCTCCGTATTGAGCGGCTTCTCATACACGCCGTGGTCCACGTTGAACTTGTCCGCGATGATCGTGGACCCATAGACGGAATCCAGTCCCGGCCCCTTCTTCCAGATGGGCAGAACTTCGTCCAGCGTCAGGATGTAGGTGCCCTTCATGAAGGGTTCGTATTCGGAGGGCTTCACGGACACGCGGGCGGCGAGGATTTCAAGCGCCTCATCCATGTTGCTCTCGTCGCGCAGATAGTCGGCTATGCGGTACCATACGCGCACGACCTTCATCCAGTCCTCGCGGCGGGCTTCGAGGCTTTCGGGATCCACGGCCAGAACGTCGTAGATCAGGCCCGGAGCGTCTGCGGAGCTGAAGATTGGCTTGGAACCGGGCAGCACCTTGAGCGCCTCGCCGGAGTTCGGCTGCCATGCGCCGATGGCGTCCACCGCGCCAGGCCAGCACCTGCGGGGTTTCGTTTGTCGGCGTGTTGACGATAATCACGTCGCCGTCCTTCATGCCGTTCATTTCGAGTCCCTTCAGCAGCAGCAGGTGTTCCACGAAGCCTTCTTCAAGGCCGATCTTCTTGCCCTTCATGTCCTTGAGGCTGTTGATGCCGGGCGCGCCCACGAGCATGTCGTTGCCGTTGGAATAGTCGTCCACGATGATGGATACCGAGGGCTTGCCCGTCGCGCCGGTAACGAGGGCGTCGCCGTTGGTCATGGTCACGGCGTCGGCCTGACCCGCCACGTAGGCGTCCATCGAGGCCACGTAGTCGAACCAGAGGAACTGGACCTCAACGCCTTCCTCGGCGAACCAGCCCTTCTTGATGCCGATCTCCCATGCGACCCATCCGGGCCAGTCGCTGTATGCGATGCGCAAAGGCTCCTTCGCAGATGCGAAAGATGCCGAAAAGATTGATAAAGCCCCGATCCCCGCCAGAGCCAGACCACGCAGTTTTGAATGTATCATGTGCATTTTTCCAGTAGCTTGCCGTTAGATTTTTCAGTGAAGTCTTGCCTTGCCAGTGCCAGTGACAACGTATCGAAAAGTCATGGCGCAGAATGCATGCCAGACTTTCGCGAGAGGACTCATTGTATTATTTTTCTCAACGAAAGTATTACCCGACGCATATTTCGCGCAATGCGACCACTCCTCTCAAACTGGCACGCAATCCGCATTACCGTCTGCTGACATACATGATTGCAGATTCAGACAGCCCGGAACCCCGCAACGGCGGGACGCAGAGAATTAGCATCTCGCTGCCAGCGGAGCTTTCCGCCGCGCTGGACAAGATGGTGCACGAACGCGGACACCCGAACCGATCGCAGGCCATATGCGAGATGATACGCCAGAAGCTGGACACGCACTCGCTGGAGGACGGCGACACCGTCATGGCGGGCACGATCACGATCTTCTACGACGCGGGCAAACGCGGCCTGCTCCAGACCCTCGCGGACATCGAACGCGATCACATCGAGGAAGTGATCAGCAGCCAGCACGTCCTGCTGGAGGGCCAGTACGTGATGGAGGTGCTGCTGGTGCAGGGGCCCGTGAAGCGGCTGCAAGGCATCATGGACAGCATCCTCAACTGCAAGGGCATAAAGACCGGCGAGCTGACCGTAACCCGCAAGATCATCCCGCCCATACACGCAAGGGCCTGAAAGGGAAGACAAGAAATTTTATCCGCAGATTACACGGATTACGGGAACAAAAACAAAAGTATTTATAGCGGTTGCCAAAAGTCGGCCAATTTGAAGCCTCAGGACGAACGCGTGCCTCCCCGGACGGCTCGGAGAGCCGTCCCTACCCCTAAGACGTTGATGCACAATCTGTTGGTAGCATTCTTACAGGTAGGGACGCCTCTCCGAGGCGTCCGCGGCGTGTGCATACGTCGGTTGTCCCGTTTCCTTGCCAGATTAGGTTTCTATTTTGGGAAACTTTTGGCAATCGCTCTAAATATTCTTATTCAGTTTCTTATAATCTGTGGAAATCTGTGGAAATCTGTGGATAAAAATTCTTGTTCTGGATTTGTCCCATGCTAAAAGGCCCCGGATCGCTCCGGGGCCTTCTGGTGATGGCAGAGATATGCAAGACGTTTTATCGCGTCTTCACGGTCTTCCAAAGCTCGCCGAAGAGGGCGCTGCTGTCGGGCAGTTCGAGCACGTACTCGAGGTTCTTCTCCGTCTCGGCATTCGGGTAGATGGCCGGGTTGGCCAAGTCATCGGGCGTGATCAACGGCAGGGAAGCCTTGTTCGGCGTTGCGAACTGGTTGAAGTTTGAAAGTTGCGCTCCGATATCGGCCTGAAGGATGTAGTTCATGAACTTCATGGCCAGCTTCGGATTGGGGGCTTCGCGCGGGATGCAGAGGCTGTCCACCCACACCACGGTTCCCTCCTTCGGGTTGCAGAAGGAAATGCTCTCGTCTTCGGCCATGGACTGGATCACGTCGCCGTTGTAGGCCATCGCTATGTCCACCGTCCCGGCGATGACCTTGTTGCGCCCGCCGACGTTGCCTTCAAAGCCCATGAAGCCGGGCAGCTTCTTGTCGGCGATCATCAGAATGGCGGCGTCCATGAGTTCCTCCTTGTTCATGGAGTTGACCGAATAACCCTTGTAGCGAAGGGCCGCGCCGATCATTTCGCGCTCGGAATCGAAGAACATGAACTTGATGTCCGGTGCGGGTTCGAGGATGTCCTTCCACGAAGTCACGCCGTGGGGGAACTTCGCCTTGCTGTAAACGATGCCCACGGTTCCCCACTGCCATGCCACGGTGTACTTGTTGCCGGGGTCGAAGGGCGGATTCACAAAGTTGTCCTTCAGGTTCACGATGTTGGGAACAAGCGCGTGGTCGATGGGCTGGAGGAGGTTCAGGTTGATGAGGCTCTCCATGATGAAGTCCGACGGCACGACAAGGTCGTACTGACTGACGCCGCCAGCCTGAAGCTTGGCGAGCATCTCCTCGTTGGACTCGTAGAGGCTCATGACGACCTTGCAGTTATACTCCTTCTCGAACTGCGTGATTATGTCCGGGTCGATGTACTCGGTCCAGATGTAGAGGTTAAGCTCTTGGGGCTTGGCTGCGGTGGCTGCATCGGCTTCGGCAGTGGTTTTCTTGCCGCATCCGGTGAAAGCAAGTGTTGCGAAGGCCACGGCGGCCATACACGCAAGGTATTTGTTCAATTTCATGGCGTCTGTTCGGTTGTGTTTGAGTGTCAGGTTCTGAAAGAAACTATTTGGCCTGCGGCGAAAGTCTCTGCATCAGGCCCACGGCGAGGATCGTCGCCAGCATGATCAGCGTGGAAAGGGCGTGGATCTCCGGGGTCACGCCGCGCCGGACGGAGGCGTAGATGAACAGCGGCAGAGTCGTGGACTTTGGTCCGCTGGTGAAGAAGCTGATCACGAAGTCGTCCAGCGAAAGGGTGAAGGCCAGCATTGCACCGGCGATTATGCCCGGCTTGAGCATCGGCAGCAGCACCTTGGTCAGCACGCGCCCGTAGCCAGCGTAGAGGTCGCAGGCCGCCTCCTCCACGTCGTGCCCGATAAGCTCCAGACGCCCGCGCACG
>JBAZHO010000259.1:0-3595 GCA_041652375.1 Opitutales bacterium
CTGGTATCTCTATCCGACGCACGCCAACGTTCCGCCCGGCGTGTCCATCAAGGGCAGAGTCTTCATACACCCTGCGGTCACGCTGCCCCCCTTCGCCTGCATCGAAGGCCCGGCATGGATCGGACCCGGCACAGAAATCCGCCCCGGCGCTTACATACGCGGCAACGTCATCGTCGGCGCGAACTGCGTGCTGGGCAACTCCTGCGAGTTCAAGAACAGCCTGCTTCTGGACAAGGTGCAGGTGCCGCACTTCAATTACGTGGGGGACTCCGTTCTGGGCAACGGCTCGCATCTGGGCGCGGGAGCCATCTGCGCGAACCTCCGCATGGACCACGGAAACGTTTTCGTCACCCTGCCCGACGGCAGCCGGGCGGACAGCGGGATGCGCAAACTCGGCGCTCTGATGGGCGACGGAGCGGAAGCAAGCTGCAACAGCGTCCTGCAACCCGGAGCGATGCTGGGCCGCCGCGCGGTGGTCATCAGCATGCCCTTCAGCGGCTACCTGCCGGACGACACCATAGCCCACGCCAGCGT
This sequence comes from Opitutales bacterium, assembly GCA_041652375.1. GTDB lineage: Bacteria > Verrucomicrobiota > Verrucomicrobiia > Opitutales > Oceanipulchritudinaceae > Verruco-01. The sequence continues at coordinate 535 of JBAZHO010000259.1, forward strand.
GAAAGTGCGCACCCTACCGCGCCGCTCCGCCCCGGGGAAATAAGCTGATTTCCAAAAGTATCCCGGAATTGAAAACTTATCAGTCAAGGAACAGAGGCGACTGACGTACGCACGCACCCCGGACGCCTCGGAGAGGCGTCCCCCTTTTGACTAGTTAAGGGCCAAACTACAGCGGACGCCTCGGAGAGGCGTCCCTACCTGTCAGAATGCTACCCATCATATTGCTCATCAACGCCTTAGGGTAGGGACGGCTCTCCGAGCCGTCCGCGAGGCTTGCGTTCGTCCCGCAGCTACAAATTGGGGACTTTTGAAAAACGCTATAAGTCTTGAACCCGCGAATGCCGCCGCGACTAGGGTGAAGAAGCGGACATCCAAGACCCCTGTCGCCCGACGCCTCCATCCACAAGAAAATGGCGTCAGGGCGCTGCTCCCTACTGGCCGTTGTGCTTCATTTCCGTCACGGCGCTGGCCGTGGCGGCGGCCTTGGTGGAGATCAGTTCCCACTCCGCCTCCAGCCTTCCCCGCAGGCGTTCGAGCGTGCCCAGCTTCGCGCTTTCGTCGTTGAAGGGGTCTTCACGGTTGCGAATCAGGGAACGATACAAGTCCAGCATCCGCCTCGCCGTCAGCGTCCTGTCGTAGTCTGCGGAAAAGCCCTTGGAAGCCCGGCACATCGACTCGTACCGGGACGCGTCGGAAAACACGTGCTCCAGCGCCGCGGCAAAGGCTGCGCAGTCGCTGCCCGTCGGGAGAAGCACTCCGTTGACGCCGTCCGAAACGGACTCCCGCGCTCCGGGGGCGTCCAGCGCCACGACGGGCAGCGAGGAAGCCATCGCCTCCGCAAGCACGATGCCCTGCGTGTCGCTAAGGGACGCGAAGGCGAACACATCCAGCGCGGCGTACGCATCGGCCAGCTCCATGTCGAAAAACGCGCCCGGAAGAACGAGTCTGTCCCCCATCCCCGCCTCGTCGAAAACCTTCTGCAAGACCTTGGAATACGCGCCGCTGCCCACGACCGCGAAGCGCGCGTCCGGGTCCCGCCCGCACCAGATCGTCGCGGCCTTGCACAGCCAAGCCAGATTCTTTTCCTGCCCGATGCGCCCCACGTAACCGGCCACGCGCACATCCCCGGGCAGCCCCAGCAAGGCCCTGCCGCGCGTCCTGTCCCCGGCCCTGAACAAGGCTAGGTCCGTGCCCGTGGGCACGACCTCCACGGGGGACTCCACGCCCATTGCGCGGATCGTGTTCTCAAGGCTGCGGCTGGGAGCCACGACGCAGTCGCACACATTCGCGTACTCCACGCTCAGGCGCACAACGATGTTCTTTATAACTTCGTTGGGGAAGAAGCCTGCGTAGCGGTCCCACAAAGTATGGTATGTGAGCACCAGCGGCACGCCCGAGCGACGCGCGATGCGCAGCGCGGCGTCGCCCATCAGGAACGGATGGTGCGCGTGCACGATGTCCGGCGCGAAGTCGTCCATCCCGGCACTGATCAGCCCCGGTATGGGCAGGTGCAGGGAAAAGGCGGACCCGCCGATGTTCTTCAGCGCCGGGATGCGCATGACGTCCTCCGTGCTCTCCTCCGCGTCCCTCATCTCCGGGGTCACAACCAGACAGCGATGCCCTCTCTTCCTGAAATCCTCCGCGAACGTGGCTATGGATTTCTCGATGCCTCCAAGCATCGGAAGATACGTGTTGCTGAACATGGCGATGTTCATCGGGATCGGGAGAGAAAAACGACTATGGGGTTCACCTGTCCGGGGGACTGGCGGGAGAACAAGGGATGAGTCATGCGACAAAAGACTGTCAATCGATCACTTCGTTCCCAAGCATCTGTTCGATAGTCTGCCGACGGCGTATCAAAGATAGGCTGCCGTCAGCGCGGAGGAGCAGTTCGGGGGCTTCGGGAAAGCTGTTGTAGTTCTTGGCGGGCATGGCGGCGCAGTACGCCCCAGCGCCCTCGATCACGCAAAGGTCGCCGATCGCGGCCTCCGGCAGTTCCCGCGCGAGCAGGCCCTCCGGGTCGCCGGGGGCGGGCGTCAGGATGTCGCCGGACTCGCAGCAGTGCCCCGCCACCAAGTACGGCAGGACGCGCCCGGTTTCCTGCGCCGGATACACGCGGATGCCGTGCTGCGCGCCGTAGAGCGAAGGGCGCAGAAGCTCCGTCATCCCGGTGTCCAGCTTGAGGAAGTTGAAGCCCTCGGCCCCGGTGGACGCGAGGTCCTGCACCGTGGACACAACGGCCCCGGCCTGAGCGGCGAGAAAAGTCCCCGGCTCGATCTCCAGCTTCAACCTGCGCCCGGTCAGCGCGGCGAATTCCTCCAGCGAACGCGCGACGATGCCGCCCGTGGCCTGAAGGTCGGTCTGCTTCTCGCCCGGCACGCGGGCGACCTTGAAGCCGCCGCCCATGTTCAAAGTATGCACGTGCGGCAGCTTGCGCACGATTTCGAGGTTTAGCCGCGCCACGCGAGCCCACACGTCGGGGTCCGCGCCGGAACCGATGTGCGTGTGCATCACGCCGATGCGCAGGCTGTACCGCTCGCAGATTTCCAGAACCTCCGGCAGACGCCCGTGCCAGATGCCGAAGCTGGCCGCAGGGCCGCCGACGTTGGTGCGCCTGCTGTGCCCGGAGCCGAGGCCCGGATTGATGCGCAGGGAAAGTTCGGAGCCGGGGAACAGCTTTCCGTATTCCTCAAGCTGGCGCGGCGAGCAGGCGTCGAAACGCAGGCCCTTGCGAACGAGTCCCGCGAGGTCGGAAGGCAGTTCCTGACTGCTCAGGGAGATGCACTGCGGCTGGATGCCCGCCCGGAGCAGACGCTCCGCCTCAAAGCCGCTGGAAGCGTCGAAGTGAATGCCCAGGGAATCGAACAGGCGCAGGATGCTGGCGTTCGGGCAGGCCTTCATTGCAAAACGCACGCAGAGGCCGAACGGAGCCGGAAAGGCCAGGGCCTCCGCCGCCCGCTGCCGGAGCACGGACTCGGAATACACGTATGCGGGCGTTCCCGCCAAATCGCGCACCGCGCGCGCCTGTTCCGCCGTAAGCAGTGGACTGAAAAGCTCTTCC
>JBAZHO010000260.1:0-3593 GCA_041652375.1 Opitutales bacterium
GATCCACGGCTCACAATATCAGGACATCATCCTGAAGATTTGGCACGGACTTGGCCCCATGATGCTCCACCCTGCCCTGCCACTTGCTACCCAGAAAGTAGAACCGCAGGCTGTCCACGGACAAGTCTGCAATTTCCATCAATTCGGACCGCAGAACAACCCATTCGTTTGGGGCAAGCAAACACTCGAACACCGAGTTCTGGACCCTCAATCCATGATTTTCACACACTTTGGCAACACGTCGCAAACGCCGTGGCCCCTCCGGGGAAGACGTCGCTACATCATAACTGACAACAACCATCATGATTCACCTCCATAGAAAAGATGGATACGCATCCAGATCGTTCCGCAACCAACGGGAAAGAAGCAGAGCCTGCGCATGGAATACCAACCCCACATGCATGGCCTCGTTCAAAAATGGATGCTGAATCTGCTCCTGCTTGCGCTGCTGATACGCGGTCAAAACCAGCTTCCGCGCCTTGTCCGTAAGGAAGAACGGCTCCCCCTGCTCCCCCTCGAAGTCCTTCGCCTGCACCTGACGCCGGTTGATCAACGCCAATACTAGCCGATCCCCAAGCGGCGCGCGAAATTCCTCCAAGACATCCTGCGCCAAAGAACTCCGCCCCGGCCTGTCCGTATGATACAGGCCCGCCTGCGGATCCACCCCATGTGCATCCAGAGCGGCGGAGATATCGCGCCCAATCAAGGTGTAAATGAACGACAAGAGCGCGTTCACGCGATCCGTGGGCGGCCTCCGGGTACGCTCGTTAAATGCAAAGGCGGGCTTTTCGCCCAGTATCAGGGAATCGAACACACCGAAGTAGGCCGCTGCGGCATCACCCTCCAAGCCTCGAATACCGTCCAACGACGACACCCGTTCCAATTCCCTGAGCCGGTATCCGATCTGGGTTGCCGCCGCCTGAAGCGGGTCGGCACGGTCGGCGTCACCATCCCGGGCCGCACGCAAGAGCACGCTTCGGGAATTCGCCAACTTGGCCGCCACGACGCCACGGGCAAACACAAGTCGCTGTGCCGGATCATCCGCCCGCCGGTACTGCTCCCGACGCACAAGCACATTCCCATGCACTGGGCCGTGAACCGACGCGAGAAAGGCCCCGTTCTGCGACATGAACGACACCGCCACGCCCTGCTGCGCACAGGCTCCCAGAAGGAACGGGCTGAAACGGATGTTGCCGAAACAGACGATCGCTCCCAGCGCCAGCAGCGGGAAACGCCCGAGCTCCCGTCCATCGACCTCAACGACCACGGTGTCGCCCTTCTTGTGGATATAGCTTTCCTGCGTGCTGACATACAAAGTATTCAGAAGACGCTTCATTCCGGCTCCCCTCCCTTTTCCATCATGTCACGAAGATACGCCGCCGCGTCCTGACCGCTGATCGCCTTGGGCAAGCACAGGGTAACAAGCGAACAGGAACGACATTTGGGACCATAGTCAGGCGCGGGCGTCCGTCCATCGTCCATCATGGCGCGTAGTTCGGCGATCAGACGCAAGGTCTCGGCACGCAAAGCCTCGCCGATAGGCACCGCCAGCCTGCGCCGCGTCTTCGCGTAGAAAAGAAAGGACGCATCAATCGCAACGCCGCGCATTTCCTCAAGGCACAAGGCCTGCGCACAAAGCTGCACCTCGTCGCAACGATCCTGCTTTGGCATGCCGTGCTTGGTTTCGACCGGCGTGATGCGAAGTTGCCCATCCACGACCTCCTCCTCTACCACGTCGCAAATGCCCGAAATGCCGAGACTGCGCGAAAACACGCGCACGGCGCGCCTTGTGCGCACGCCGTGGCGTGTCTCAAAGCCCGGCTCGTCCTGCCGCGCATGCAGCACCCGGCCCTCCGCCGTGAGCAGGTTCTCGTTCCACAGTCTTTCGACATGGATCAAGGCACACTGCCTCGGGCAGAAGACCAGATGCTGCAACGCGGAGATGGGCAGCAGTTCCTGTTCGCCATCGGCCACAGTGGGATCACTCTCTACTTGCGGTTCAGCCCAAGGAAGCGCACCTGCATCGTCACCCCGGCGGGAACGGCAGCCTCGTCGATGGACACGACGTAATCCTCCGGCCCGCGCGGCGCGGCAGAGGCGTCCGCATCCGTGCGCGTCACTTTCACCGCATCGAACAGCCTGAAGGCCGGCGCATTGCCAATGGCGCTGTCATGCTTGAAGACAATGAGCGCGCGCGGGGTCATTTCGCCGCGTGCCGCGCTGCGGTCGTTCTCGAACATGTTTTCCAGCGCCTGCCAGAACAAGGCCAAGTCCTCGTCGGAAAAGCCGGTTTGCTCCGCGAGCTTGGCCGAGATGAAGCCGTGGCTGCGATACAGCCCGTAAGGCACGGTAAACTTGCGCCCCATCGTGCGGTTGTCGCCCTGCTGGTCCGTAGCTTCCTTTTCCGTTGTTACAGCCATACGAGTAATGGCGTGCTCCTGAGATATGATGGGGTCGAAACTGCGGGCGAAGGTCATCTGCACGGGTCCGCGCACCTGCCCGCAATTGACGCCTGTGGACATGACCGCTCCAAAGGTGCGCACGTCGAAGAAGTTCTTGCACATCCAGTCGCGGGCCTTGTTGACCTCGTCGCCGCTACCCTTGCGTTTGCCGTCACTCGGGTCGATGCCGACCTCCTTGTAGGCGCGTTCGTGAGTTTTGTTCAGGACGGCCTTTTCCTTGACGTAGATCTCGTAAGGCGGCTGCTCGTCCTTGAGCATGCCGATGTAGTTGCGCACCTTGCGCTTCAGGCACACGTCGGTGACGAGACCGTTGCCGCTCTCGGGGTCGATGCGGGGCAGGTTACCGGCGTCCGGGTCGCCGTTGGGGTTGCCGTCGCGAACGTCGAATAGATAGATGAAGTCGTAGCGATTGTTCATTTGAATGAGTCTCCTTGATAGATGTGTTGATTGTCAGTTGATTGAATTGTTAACGGGGCTAGTCGTCCGATTGGGCGGTCACAGGCTCGGCAATGACAGTATCCCCGTCTTCAGGTCTGTTCTTTTTCTGGTAGAAGCTGTTGCGCTGGTGGTAATAGCCGATGGCGAAGAGGCCCTGCTCCTGAAGCGAAAGACGCTGCGGGAAGCTGCCCAGCGTTTCCATGATCGAGCCGATGAGTTTGTCATCGTTGATGGCCAAGCCCATCTTCTCGCCCTTCAGCTTGCGCAGGTGATGCTGGCAGAGCTGGAGCATGCGCGGGAAGATCGCGGCAGGAGTGGCTGAGGCGGACGTGAAGTATTTTTCCCTCACGGTGTTTTCAAGGCCGGGATTTGAATCCCGCTGGGCCTTTTCGAGCGCGGCAAAAAGCCGTCCGAGCAGATACGGTACGTCGTTGCGTTCAGTGTCCAGAGACATGGGTATGGGTGCTATAAGAGTTTTGGCATAATTACGTGTCAGAACGGCCTTGATGCCGCTGACGCGCAGGTAGTTGACGTTGCGGTCCGCGCTGATGCGGCGCAGGATCGAGGACAGGAAGGCTTGCGGATAATCGCAGCCTGTGATTTGCGCTCTTGCGAGGGAACCGGACAGAAGCGGCGAAATGTCCTTGCTGTCTCGAACGGTCTCGCGAAGCAAACGCCAGACGGGGGGGAACC
>JBAZHO010000261.1:0-3589 GCA_041652375.1 Opitutales bacterium
CCACTGGGCGAGGTCGAGAAGGCAGGGCGGCTGCACGTCGGTCGAGTTCAGGGCGGAGATCCGCCGGATCAGGTGATGCGCCCGCACGGAACTGTCGCGGATGATCTCCATGTCGTCGTGCAGCGGACTGCCCGGCTCGGTCTCGTCGAGGGCGTTCTCACTCAAAGAGCAAAGCCCCACCATCACGTTGCTGAAGTCGTGCAGCAGGCCCTTGGTCGCGGCTGTGCGGCCTTCCTGTACAAGAAGTTTCAAGGACAGAGATTGCCCCTCTTCAAGACCGCCCTGACCGGACGGAACTGATCCGCGTTCACTCACCTTGTTGCTCATCGGCATACAAGAGGCCCTGATAATAGGCGGAACTGAAATACGCCACTTTCCCGCTGCTGGGGGAAACCCCTCATCCGCAAGGATTTGAGCGATTCATGCGCCGTGAGTCTCGCGCATCCGTTCCGTCGGCTCACCGGCGCGCCCCTAGTTCAGCGGGGTGGGGATGCGGTTGAGGAGCGTCCATGACGAGTCGATCTGGGCGGCCCGCTGGGGGCATTCCTCATTGACGGGGATCAGCTTCAACACGTTGCCCTTGCGCTCGAAATGATAGACGCCGCTGTTCTGCGGGCAGAGAACAGCCGGGCTGTTGTAGGTGAAAAGGAGCTGGTCCCTGCCGCGCTCGACGATGCCCTTGATCTGCGTGCCGGCTTCCATGCCGTAAGCGTTTTCCATGATTATGCGACCGTCGCCGAAAATAGTCATGACCACGCCGCTCTGCTCTCCCTTCCAAGTGCCGACGATGGCGGTGTGCAGATCGTAGTTGATCTTGTGGCTGTTGCAGGCGCCAAGGAAGAATGTGGCAAGCAGGCAGAGAAGAGCGACGGGGCGGGCTGTTTTCATATTTTCCACAAAAGAGGTTTGTGTGCCGCCTAGCAAGCGTGGAGCTTGGTGATTGCGGATCGACGATCCGACACGGGATTGAAGTTTTTTGTTTCACCGTTCAGACAAATGACGTGAAGATTGTTTATCCGTCACAGGACCGTGGCCTGCGGACAAAGCCCTTCGCGCAGACCGTTATTCACAGTGCTCTTTCACCCCTCGCGCGGCATGTTCAAGCCCCTTTACGGCCCCCCGGAACTTATTCCAGATTTGTCATAATTTCTGCTTGGAAAAACTAACAAAACAGATTTGCTAATAGTGACTATTAGAAACTCTTCTAGTGTTCCGCCGAATGGATTTTGTGCTGACGAAAAAACGTAGTATCCACAATATCTAGTATCAACCACTATCCACATCCCCAAGATATAGGAGATCACCCCGCATGTTTGAAGGACGCCAGACAGACCATTTAAGAGCTTATCTAGCATCGAAAACCGGACTTTTCACCCAGATCCGCAAGCGCGACGGACGTGTCGTGCCCTTTGATCCCAAGGCCGTCACAAAGTCCATTCTGGCCGCCGGAAAGGAGACCGGGGAGTTCGGCGAGGAGATGGCGCAGAGACTTACCATAAAGGTGATAGAATACGCCTACCAGATGATGGTTACGGACATCCCCGGCGTGGAGGATTTGCAGGACATAGTGGAGGAAGTGCTCATCAACACGCCCTTCCGCCGCACGGCCAAGGCCTACATAATCTACCGTGACCAGCACGCCAAGCTGCGCGAGATTGCGGACCAGTCCAACATCGAGCAGGTGGACCAGTACCTTGAAAAGCTGGACTGGCAGGTGCGCGAGAACAGCAACATGTCCTTCTCGCTCCAAGGCCTGAACAACTACCTTTCCAGTTCCGTCAGCAAGACCTACTGGCTGAACAAGATCTACACCCCCCCGATCCGCAAGGCCCACGAAAGCGGGGATTTTCACATCCACGACCTCAACCAGATCAGCGTGTACTGCGTGGGATGGGACCTGATGGACCTGTTGCGCGAAGGCTTCCGCGGGGTGTGCGGCAAGGTGGAAACCCGCGCACCGAAGCACTTCCGCACCGCGCTCGGGCAGGTGATCAACTTCTTTTACACCCTTCAGGGCGAGGCGGCGGGCGCACAGGCGTTCTCCAACTTCGACACCCTGCTGGCCCCCTTCATCCGCTACGACAAGCTGGACTACAAGGCCGTGCGCCAGTGCATACAGGAGTTCCTCTTCAACGTGAACGTGCCCACGCGCGTCGGCTTCCAGACGCCCTTCACGAACATCACGCTGGACCTTGTCTGCCCGAAGCACTACCGCGAACACCCCGTGATCATCGGCGGCGAGATGATGTCCGAGACTTACGGCGAGTTCAAGGCGGAGATGGACATGCTAAACCGCGCCCTGTTCGAGCTTATGGCCGAAGGCGACGCGCGCGGACGCATCATGACCTTCCCGATCCCCACGATCAACCTGACCAAGGACTTCGACTGGGAAAACCCGAACCTCAAGGGCCTCTGGGAAATGACCGGCAAGTACGGCGTGCCGTACTTCTCGAACTTCATCAACAGCGACATGGACCCCGAGGACGCGCGCTCGATGTGCTGCCGCCTGCGCATCGACAACAGCCAGCTCGAAATGCGCGGAGGAGGCCTCTTCGGCGCGCATCCGCTCACGGGCAGCGTCGGCGTGGTGACGATCAACATGGCCCGCCTCGGCCACACGGCCAAGACCGAACAGGACTACTACGCGAACCTCGCGCACCTGATGGATCTGGCCCGCGACAGCCTCGAAATCAAGCGCAAGCTGCTCGAAAGGCTCACCGCGTCGAACCTCTATCCCTACACCACCTTCTATTTGCGCGGCATCAAGGAGCGCACCGGCCAGTACTGGAAGAATCACTTCTCCACGATCGGCCTGTTGGGCATGAACGAGGCTTGCGTGAACCTGCTGGGCAGCGACATCGCCAGCCCCAAGGGCCACAAGTTCTCCTGCGACGTGCTCGACTTCATGCGCGGTCGCCTGATCCAGTATCAGAAGGAAACGGGCAACCACTACAACCTCGAAGCCACGCCCGGCGAAAGCACCACCTACCGCTTCGCGCAGAAGGACAAGGCCCGCTTCCCCCGCATCATGGTGGCCAACGAGGAGGACTACCACCTCGGCGCCCAGCCCTACTACACCAACTCCACGCACCTGCCCGTCAACTACACGGACGACCTGTTTGAATCGCTCGACCTTCAGGACGAGCTTCAGACCCGCTACACAGGCGGCACGGTCATACACCTGTTCCTCGGCGAGCGCGTGGTGGACACGGAAGTGGTGAAGAACCTCGTGCACCGCATAGCCAACAGCTACAAGCTGCCGTACTTCTCGCTCACGCCCACATTCTCCGTCTGTCCGACGCACGGCTACGTGAACGGAGAGCACCACAAGTGCCCGCACTGCGGCGCAGACAGCGAAGTTTACAGCCGCGTGGTCGGCTACCTGCGCCCCGTCGCCCAGTGGAACGCGGGCAAACAAGCCGAGTTCGCCCAGCGCAAGCCCTTCAAGGTCCCCGCCGAAGTCCCATCCAAGGACCAAGCCGAACCCGCCGCCGTAAAGCAGGCCGTATAGGCGAAAACGGACGACGAAACACCGAAGGGCAGGGGGTAAATCTCCCTGCCCTTCGTCGTCTGCTGCGATGATAAAGAG
>JBAZHO010000262.1:0-3576 GCA_041652375.1 Opitutales bacterium
CTGAGCGAGAGGATATCCCTGTGCTTTTTGCTTAGTTTTGGCAGACATTCCTCCACTTTGCGCGTCAGTTCATTGGTCAGGGCTTCGTCACCAGGCCCTTCTCCGTCCGCAGGCAGCACATCGACAAGCGTCGTATCGCTGTCCTGTCCGATGGTCTGGTCCAAAGACAGCGATGAATCCCTCTTGCGTCTCCACCAGTACCAGTAGCGGTTGTGGGCCAGATTCGTGGCAATCTGAAACAACCATGTGGAAAATGCCGCGTCGCCGCGGAAGTTCCCCAAGCCGCGATGGGCGCGCATGAACGCGTCCTGCGTCACCTCCTCAGCGTCTTGCGGATTCTTGAGCAGTTGAAGGACGCGCGAGTAAATGCGGTCCCAGTACAGGTGCACGATCTGCTCGAAAGCCTTGTCGTCCCCCTGCCTCATGCGATCGACGAGGAACTCGTCCATCGTCAGTTGTTCTGTCTTCGCTTGCGTCATATTCATTCCCCCTTCTGCGAGCACAGTCCATTAACTAAGATTGTTCTGAACCCAATATAATTCCATTAACATATGGCCGATAATCTTATGTTGTAAGCGGCAACAAACGGCTCGTGAACGGGGAGAATCGAGACACGACCGGCGGATTGGCTGAAGCGCCGTTTCAAGGCATACCTTGGCAAATCCTTGAAAAGTGTATTCTGCAAGGCGTCGCTGAGAGAAAGTTTTACCGGAGGCATGGCACTGAAACAGTTAATCAACCTTTGCCCTTTGATGCGTCTGGACGCGTTTTCGTTCAAAGAGCCCGGCTGAAAAAATGAGACCGCCCGGCTTCCGGCCTCAAAATGAATCCATATCGAACTCGATGAACACGGGCATGTGGTCCGACAGCAACGCCGGTATGACCTGACAGCGCGACACGCGGAAGTCCCCCGGCATGAACAGGAAATCAATCCCGCGCCGGGGCCATATGGACGGGAACGTGCGCGCGTTGTCCGGGTATAGCAGGTAGTGCTCCTGCTCGGTCATGTATCTGAACAGGTGCGCCACGGCGTCACCCGCCTCGCTCGCCCTGCTGTTGAAGTCTCCGCACAGGATGGGGGGCAGGTGCGTGCGGTCCTCTCTGCGCGGCCTAGCGCGCATGTAGTCGATCATGCGCTCGATCTGCCCGATGCGCCGCTTTCTGGAGCGATAGTCCAGATGCAGGTTGATGATCGGCAGCAGCAGATGCTCCCCCACCACCACCTCGGCATACATGAAGCCCTTTTCGCCGAGGGTCGCGTTGCCGAAAGGCTGGTTGTCCCACAGCTCCACGGGATAGCGGGAAAACAGGGCGTTGCCGTATGCGAGCGGCTTTTCACCCTCGCGCCGGGTGTTGACGCCCATCATCCTGTTCTCGAACCCGGACAGCGCGCCGAGTTCTTCCATCATTCTCACGCCGTGATGCCAGTGAGAATCCTCGTCAACCTCCTGAAAAGCGGCTATATCGACATTCCAGTCCCGCATCAGATCGGCTATCGCGGAAATGTGGCGACGCAGCCGCCACTCGCTCGTGAAGCCCTGATACAGACCAAGGCCCCTGCCGTGGGCGATGTTGAAAGTCATCAATCTAGTTAACATGCTATCGCAAGAGCAGACCCAAGCCCTGAAGGAACGAGCCGACCCCCGAGCATAACAACGACACAGCAGCCAGAAATCTCAAGCCGCCATGCCAGAAATCTTTGCCATCGTAACAATCAGCGGACTCTCCGAAGGCACTCACTGGCTGATATTGCTCGCCCAGAGCGCCGCCTTCATCATATCCGTGGCCATCATACTGCGTCTGGCCCACGAGAAGCGCGCGCCCAGCAATATTTTCGCTTGGTCGCTGCTGCTGCTGTTCATGCCTCTTGTCGGAGTGCCTCTTTACCTGATGTTCGGCGGGCGCAAGATACGCCGCCTCGTGGGCGAGAAGGTCAAGATCCTCAAAATGGCGAGGGCCGCCGCCCGCAAGGCCGGAATATTTGAAGACCCCTGCTGCGCCATTTCCGGCAACAAAGTGACCCTGCTCAAGGACGGCGTGGAGGCGTACCGCGCTTTCTGCAAGGAGATCGACCACGCGAAGGAAAGCATACATATCGCCACCTTCATCCTCGGCAACGACTCCGTGGGCCGCAGCATCGTCCGTCGCCTCGCGTCGAGGGCAAAGGCTGGCGTGCAAGTGCGCCTGCTCATCGACGCGCTCGGTTCCATTTACGCCCCGGCCAGCGCCCTGAGACTGTTGCGCAAGGCAGGCGGACAGGTCCACTACTTCATTCCCCTGTCCCCCTTCGTCGCAAAAGTGTCCGCCAACCTGCGCAACCACCGCAAGATTGCCATTTTCGACAACGTGCGCGCCATCGTGGGCGGGCAGAACATGGACCGACGCTTCCTTTCGCCCACCTACTCCAAGACCCTTTTCGCGGACTTGGGCCTTTGCGTGGAAGGGCCAGCCGTGGCCGCTATGACGTCCGTGTTCGTGGGCGACTGGGCCTTCGCGGGCAAGCACGATGTGCAAAGCCTTACCTCGCTTCTGGATAAAATCCCGCCGGTCTGCGGCCAGAGCGACATTGAGGTCATAGCCAGCGGGCCGGACGTGGAAGGCGATCTGCTCTGGGAGCGCATCATCTCGCTGGTGCAGGAGGCGCGAGCGAGCATCGTCATCGTGACGCCCTACTTCATACCGGACGAAGTGCTGCTGCGTTCCCTCATCATCAAGGCGCACGCGGGGCGCAATGTGCGCATCATCGTGCCCGAAACGTCCAACCACTTCTTCGTGGATCTCGCCCGAGACCGTTTCCTGAGGCAGATGCACGCGCAGGGCATCGAGATTCTTTTCTACAAGAAGCGCATGCTGCACGCGAAGCTCATCATCGTGGACGGGCGTTACGCGATAAGCGGCTCCGCGAACATCGACCCGCGCAGCTTCTTCGTGAACTTCGAGATCGGCTTCGTACACAGTTCCCCAAGCGACCTGAAGGGCTTCGCGGACTGGATGGACGGGGACCTGCTGCCGCGCTGCATCCCTTACGCGAGAAGCCGCAAGGCCCGCCAGACCCGCTTGCGTCTGCTGGGCGAGAACCTCGCCCACCTTCTCACGCCGCTATTGTAACCTCGCGGGCGGGGCTTTTAAAATATTCCCTTGACGGAATATACCACTTGATGCATATTCATATGCATGAAAGCGGAGCACATCTACAAGGGACTGTCCGAACCGGACCGGATACGGATTCTGAACCTGCTCTCGGAAGGGCCGCTCTGCGGCTGCTTCATGCAGGAGATCATGGACATGGGACAGGTGAAGATCTCCAAGCAACTGGCCTACCTGCGCAAGCTGGGGCTGGTGACATCCGCGAGGGAGGCCAACTGGGTCGTTTACAGACTTGCCGGTCCGATTGATCCGATCCTTGTGGAAAATCTTAAAATCATACGGGGGCAGGAGGCCGGGGACTCCGAGCTAAGGCTCGATCTGTCCAAAAGGCAGGAGATGATGACCCGCGTGGCCTGCAACGAAAAGGCCGCCCCGGAACCCGTTCGCAAGGGGTGCTGCTGCGAAAAGTAGCAAAAAACATCCTGCGGC
>JBAZHO010000263.1:0-3571 GCA_041652375.1 Opitutales bacterium
CGATCAACACCGTGACGGATAGTTTTTCGGATGCCCCATTCAGCCATCCCGATGACTGGGAAGTAGGGCGACTGGCGTATTACGGTGCCATCACCCCGTACCTTACCGCTGGCAATTCCGTTCCTCTGGGGGATAGGAACAGGGCAGGGCAGGGCTGGCTGCGTCTTACGAACAACACGCAGCAGCAGGCAGGCTACATCCGCTACAAGGGCCTTCCCATCGCCTCCAAGGGGCTGACCATCTATGCCGCGTTCGACTTTGTCCACTGGGATTCCAGTCTGAGCGACAACACGGAGCACAAGACAGTGGGCGGAGACGGCTCGTCGTTCTTCATCTACGACGCGAACAACCGCGATAATTTCCACCCCGGTGCAAAGGGCGGATCGCTGGGCTATGCGCAGATCAATCCCATTGGCTCAAACAGCAAAGCCAGCGGCCTTGCCGCAGTTGCAGCCAACTCGAGCCGCGTGGACCTGTACTGGCGCGACAACACGATGATGGAGGATGGTTTCCAGCTTGAACGCAGGCCGGGATCCGGGGGCGCGTGGCAGGTTGTTGCGACGCTTGGCAACGACTGCACAAACTACACCGACACGGGCCTTGCGCCCAACACCGGCTACAGCTATCGCGTGCGCGCCTATGGCAGCAAGCTTACTGGCGGCGCGACAGACGCTTCCGATACTGTCAACGTGACGACCTTGAATACCGCAGCCAGCGACGCTGGCACGGACTCTCAGGGCAGCACGATCAGTTACGCAATCGCGTTGCGGCTGAAATGGCAGACCGGCTCGACCTCCACGACGACGAACACCACCTCGTGGACCACGACGTGGACAAGAACAGTTGTTGAGACCAGAACCTATTACGGGGGGCCGTGGACTGTCTCCAGTTCAGTTGACAGCGCGCATACGGAGGGCTCCCATTCGACTAGTGCCAGCACGCCGATCGTCAGCAGCTATACCAACTCGGTGGCGCTTAATATCGCCGGAACCAATGCTACGTGTACCACAAATCCATCCGGGACTCTCACGGGTACTCAGACCAATTATACCACGTATAATTATAATTATACTCCCACTGCTTCTTTCCGGGTCTCGGACATAAAAGTCAATTTTTTAACGAATGCCACGACTGTAGTAACGCCTGGTTCATCCACCTCTGCGCCGTCGCCCACGACGACTTCGGATGAAACTACGTCCATACGGTCCGGTCCGACGTATTCTTCAAGCTGGTACACCCGAACGACGGTATATAACGTATCGACGACTTCATCATATACGACGACCACGACGGTTGTGACGCCAAACTTCATGAGTGTGGATTACGTGACCGTGGCGACCAATCCGTCCTATCAGGCAGAGGCTGCGGCCATCGTGCCGGCAGGCGCGGGCACAATCAATCCGACCGACGTGACATTGTATCTGTCCGGTTCCGTGGATTACGCCACCCATCCCAGCGCAGGCACAACTTTCTCCAGCGGGGCTTTGTCGGCCCCGGCGTCCCTTGCGGCGACCGCACTGACGACGACTTCAATCGGTCTGACATGGCCGACAGTTTCCGGCGCGACCACTGGCGTGCGCATTCAGTACAAGACTGGTTCGTCGCAGGCCACATGGTCGTCGTTTGACGTGCCGGTGGCTTCCCTCACTATGGGCGGAGGTAACACCTCCTACACGCACACCGGTTTGTATCCGGGCGTGCTGTACACATATCGCGTCAGGACGATCAACGGAGCCGCGTTTTCCGTCGCCAGTCCTGTGGCGAGCACTACCACGACGGCGGGAAGCGGCACGATGATCACCGTGCGCGCGCTGGGCACGACTGCCGGTGTGAGCGCGAACCTTCAGCTCGACCCCGAGGGCGACGGCACATACACGAATGTCCCGTCCTTCACTCTGGGCAGCATCTTCAACGAATACTTCTATTATACTGCGGATACGGTGAAGGTTTCCGCCATTCGCGTGAATTCCTCCAGTAATCCCGGAGACGTGCTGATCGACCGCATCGAGGTGAACGGCGTGCCCTACGAGGCGGAGAACTGCACGTCCAACACGGGCGGGCCAAAGCAGGCCAACAGCTTATGCGCTTTTAGCGAGTGGCTCAACGATGCCGGTTACATCGACTTCAGCACTTTCTCAACCGGGCGGCCAATCGATCCTGTGGGCGGGTTGAGCGGCGGCTACATAGGCGTGGGCATGGACGACTGGGGCAACTTCTCGTGGGAGGGCGACTACCAGTGGTCCGACAACGAGGGCCGCGTCGGCCATTCCGACAACACCACCTATCAGAACAGCGATTCCTACAACAAGCCCGGCTACAGCCGCCATGCGGTCGCCGTGCGCGGCGACGAGGCCAGTCATTATAAATATCTTGTCGGCACGGGTGACATGAACGTGGCCGATCTGGAACGTTCCATGAACTTCCCCAAGGCCACGGAGAGGCCGACGCTCAAGCCCGACTTGCGCCGCCTGTCCATGATCATCACCCCGGACAACCAGCTTACCGTGTTCATCAAATACGGCACTGGCGACACGGAGGCCATGTTCACCGCCGACCTTAGCACGCAGATTCGCCCGCAGAACATCCTGTTCGGCTTCGCCAGCGCAAGCGGCGGCGCGACGAACTATCACGAAATTCGCAACGTGGTGGTTGTTACCTTCAAGAGCCTTATTTGGGACGGCGAGCACGGCAACAGGGAGTGGGACACCGGTATGAACTGGCTCTTCGATGACACTCCCAAAAACTCCAACTACGAAGACGTGGAGTTCGAGAGCGAGGTTCGCCGGGCCAGAGGGCCTGTGCTTATGATCAACGCGGACGGCAAAGATCAGGAGGACGTGCATCTGACCACTCCCGTGGCCATCCACACCATCACGCTGTCGGCTCCGGACATCATTTACAGGCTCTGGGGCAGTCTGCTCACCCTCAACAACACCACCGAGGGCGCATCGCTCAACGCAACGGGCGGCAAGCACCTGATCGACTGCAACGTGCTGGCTTTGGAAGAGTTCAACTTCAACGCCACGGAAGGGGCCACGCTCATCGTCAACGGTGATGTGGACAACGGCGGTTACCAGCTACGTCTGACGGGCAAGGGCACCATGACGTTGGACAACGTGATCTCCGGCGCGGGCGGGCTGCGCATCGAGGACGACGGCGTGTTCACCTTTACCGGCGGCACGGATGCCGTCGGCGGCGAGGATAATACCTACGACGGCGTCAACTTAATGCAGGAGGGCAGTCTGTTCCTCAACAAGCGCGGTCCGATGAAGGATCCGGTTACCGGAAAATACGCGTACCGTTCCGCAACCGGCGCTGGACCGATCATCCTTTCATCGATTGAAAGCATCACCCCCGGTGCTGCGAGCGGTGAGCCGGCCCGCAAGGCATCCAGAATCACCCTCTCGAACAACAACCAGATAGACAACAATGCCGACATAAATCTGGACGGCGGCGAGATACACCTAGGCCTTTTTAATGAATGCGGTGATGATTAGCGATCACAGGACCTCGCAGCACAAGCAATTCTGATTTACTCCCCCATCTACTTCCCCCATGAGCAGACTCTTCA
>JBAZHO010000264.1:0-3569 GCA_041652375.1 Opitutales bacterium
GCCCTCGGCGAGGAAGCCCTCGGCGCGGAGCAGGACGATCCGTTCCCGGCGATAATCGCGGACGTGGCGCAGCGCGTGCGGGCGGAGGTTCGCGCGAACAACGGGAACACGCTCGATCCGCCCGCGGGCACGGTCCCGCCGGAGCTTCGCGGGGCGGCCATAGCCCTGATAATCGAGGCCGCACAGGCGCGGCTGCCCTCCCTCGCTCTGAGTGCGGATCAGGCGCGTCTGGCCAATGCGGCGCGCGCGCTGCTCAAGAGGGTGGCGGCGGGCGATGTGGGCATCAGCCCCGGAGAGTCCGCGCCCGGGGGCGACGACGACGACGTGGTTTCCGCCCCGCGCATCGTGCTTGTGGCC
Source organism: Opitutales bacterium (assembly GCA_041652375.1). Classification (GTDB taxonomy): domain Bacteria; phylum Verrucomicrobiota; class Verrucomicrobiia; order Opitutales; family Oceanipulchritudinaceae; genus Verruco-01. The sequence continues at coordinate 358 of JBAZHO010000264.1, forward strand.
AGCCGCAGCAATCCGCTCACCGGCTCCGCCCTGCTCGGTCTCTAGGCACGGCAAAATCGCAAACAGGACATTCATCATGCAATCCGCATTCGTAAAACTTCAGGACGCCGCCGCGCGGCGGCTGATACGCCGCAGGGACTTCGCGTCCATCCCCGTGCTCACCCGGCGCAACGGGAACCTCCCGGCCAGCATCAAGGAGGCCGTCGCGCAGCGCGGGCTGTGTGTGGTCGTCATGCCGCCCCGGCCCCGCCGGGCCGACGCCGGGCAGGAAACCCCCGTGTTCACGGAGGTCGATGTCTGCGTGCGCGTGGTCGAGAGCGCCTTCCAGAGCCACGCCGGGGACGCGATGGGCGTGGCGGAGCTTGTTTCCCGCGCCCTGCACGGCTGGCAGCCCGCCACGCCGGGCATCACCACGCCGCTTGCTCTGGACGCCGACGACGCATGGTCCATGGACGAGGAGCCAGACAGGAAGGGCCGCTACATGATCGAGGTCAACTTCACCACCAGCGCGAGCATCTAGCGCCGCGCGCAATAATTTCACAAGGAGAACAGACAATGCCATTTCCCATTTACATTCAGGCCGATCTGGCCGACTTCGACAGTCCGCTCGACATCCGTCGCAACGACACGCCCGCCTTCTGGAGCGGGACGGACCTGCAGTTCAATCTGGGCATATTTCAGTTCGGCGTCCTGCGCGACGTGTCCGATCTGGCCAGCCTCACGCTGGAGATCAAGCCCACGGGCAGCCGGGGCGAGAGGCCGGACCCGACGGCGGCCCCGCTGATGAGCAAAACCGTCACCAGCTTTGACAACAGCCTGAGCGAGGGCGAGTGGTACGGCTTCACGCACGCTCACGCCAGCGTGATCTTCACGGCGGGGGAATCCTGCATTCCGGCGGGCATGCACTGGCTTGTCGTCACCGCCGTCACCAAGCACAACCCGTCACAGTCCCTGACGCTTTGCGCGGGCGCGATCGACGTGCAGCAGGACGGTTACGACACCGCCGAGCAGGTGCAGGCAAGCGGTTCGACGGCCTATTCCAAGGCCGAGGCCGACGCCCGTTTCGCCCGCTTGCGGCAGGACGGGGCGGTCCTGTACGTCGATTCCACGGGCGGAGACGACGCCATCGGCGCGCGGGGCAGGGCGGATTTGCCCTTTGCCACGCTCGCGGCGGCCTTCGCGGCGGCCAGCGCCGGGGACTGCGTGCGCGTGCTGCCCGGTTCCTACGCGGCTGTCACGCTTTCCGCCGCGCTGCGCCTGTTTTTCGAGGCCGGGTCCGTTCTGGACGGGCCTCTGACGCTCGCGGTGGACGGCGCTAGCGCGGGCGGCGTTCTGGGTACGGCGGCGGGTGCGGCTTGCGGGATAAGCGCCGCGTCTGCCCGAAGCCTGAACATCGACGGCGTTCTCGGTCTGGACAAGCCTCTGCATCCGAACGTCCGCGCCAGCGGCGGCATCGTGGTGGACCGTTCGGCGGCCAGTCTGCCGGACAGCGGGCTGTATTTCGAGACGCAACCGGGGGCGCTTTCCGGTCGCCGCTATTTCGGGGGGTATTCAAGCCTGCCCGCATCGGCGGCCCGCTCCGGCCTCTGTCGCTACGGGGCGAGCGTCGTCGCGCAGCTCTGCGCGACGGGCGCGGGCACTCTGGCGGACCTTGGCAACCTCAAGATAGAGTTGACGGACGCGGACTCCGCCTCGGCCCGCGTGCAGGTGTCGCTCGCCCTGTCCACGGGCACGCTTGTCGTGCGCACGGCTTGGCGCGTTTTTGCGCTTGGCGCGTGGCGCAGTCTGGCCGTCGTGACGGACGCGCCGGACGGTGGCGGGTATCTCTCCGCAGCCAGCGTGCGCATATACGTTGACGGCGCGGCGCAGACGCTCGAAACCGTGGCGGCCTTTACCGGCACTCCGGCGGCGACGTCCGCCGCGTGGTATCTTTCGGCTGCCTCTTCCGGGGCGAACACGCTGGCGGCATGCATCGCTTCGGACGGCTTCAGAGTGCTGGACTACGCGCTTTCGGAAACCCAGTGGGCGGCATTTCTGCGTGCTCAGAGGTTGCCGTTCGAGGGCGCGGGCACGATGCAAACGCTTGTGAACGGCGGTTTCGAGATTTTCACGGGCACGGCGGACGACGGGGTTACGGATTCGTTTCCGGGCTGGGTCAACCAGTTGGGTCCGGGCAGTGCCGAGGCCGTTGCCGACGGCGGCGGCTATGCCTGCAAAATCACCAACGGAGCATCCAGCACGTCCACCGTTTACACCTATCTGGGCGTTTCAGGCTGCCGCCTTGTCATATCGACGAAGTGCAAGGGCGACGGGACCAACGCAGGCTCGTGGAACGTGTATTCAAACACGCTGGGCGCATACATCCCGGACACTGCTGGCGTGACTGCCGCCAGCACGGGCAATACTTCGACAGCGTGGGCTTACATTTCAAGGACCTTTGACATTCCGGCCTCGGTGACGGACGCCAGACTGATCCTTTCGCCCAAACTCGGCACGCCCGGGGCCAGCTCCTACTGGGACGACATGCAGGTTAGAGTGACGGGCAACCTGCTCGCGGGGCTGGACCTGTCCGCGCAGCCGGTGTGCAGCCGCGCGGCGGACGGATCGGTGCTGCTGGACAGCGAGGTGGGCGTGGACCTGTGGCCCGTCCGCAGACCGGAACGCATGGTTCTGGCCACGCAGGCCGCCATGAGCGCCGACGGCTACCTTCTGGGCGACCGCGCGGTGCATCCGGCGGGCTATGTTGTGGACAAGGTGCTTGTGACCAATGCAGGCACGGCGAGCGCCACGGTAACGATCCGCGCGAACACATCTTCCGGCACTGTCATCGCCACGGGCACGGTGGCCGCGACGGGTCTGCCGCTGACGCTGGCTGTTGGCAGCATATCCGCCCTGACGGCGGCGGGGGGCAAGGTCTGGGTCGGCGGAGGCGCGGCTGCCGCACCGCTGACGCTGGCGATAGTGCTGAACAGATGCCCATAGCTTACACATAGAGCGGTTGCCATAAGTCGGCAAATTTGAAGCCGCATGATGAACGCATGCCTCCCCGGACGGCTCGGAGAGCCGTCCCTACCCTAAGAAGCGTACGCCGCCCCAAGACGCGTCCTAAGACGTTGATGCGCAATCTGTTGGTAGGGAAGCCTCTCCGAGGCGTCCGGGGCGTGTGCATACGTCGGTTGTCCCGGTTCCTTGCCAGATTAGGTTTCTATTTC
>JBAZHO010000265.1:0-3552 GCA_041652375.1 Opitutales bacterium
ATACGCCGCCGACGGCTTGGACTACGTGTACGTGTATCCTCAAGGCAGCCAGAGCGACTGGACCACAAACCACGCGCTGTGGATGTACATGAACGACCCCACCTTCGGCTGGTGCTGGGCGGACATGGACAACTGGCCCTGGATGTGGAGCTTCAGCAAGGGCTGGATATACCACTCGGGGGCCGGCTGGTTCTGGGTCGCGGACGCGGACCGTTTCGAGCGGATCAACACTGTCGAAATCGAACAAGCGCTGTAGGTCCGTTCCCGTCTATCAGACCTGCTCTAAAGCCCCTGCTCGGACATGCGGTTGACAAAGCGCCGCAGGTGTTCGATGGCCTGTGCGCGGACCTGACAGATGCGCGCCTCTGAAAGGCCCATCAGTTCGCCGATTTCCGCAAGCCGCATGCCTTCGTTGTAATACAGGGCCAGAACCTTCCGGGCCTGCTCCGGGAGTTCCATGATCTTGCGCGCGACCAGTTCCTGCATCTCCTCGCGCTCGATGCGCTCCGGGACTATCTCGGCGGAATCGTCCGCTATGCACTCGTGGAAGCTCGTATCCGAGCCTTCCAGATCGCCGTCCAGAGACACGATGCTTACCGGGCGGGTCTGCATGCGAAGCTTGGCGAATGCCCTGACATCCAGTTTCAGCTCCTTGCGCAGCTCCTCTTCCGTGGGCACGCGGCCCATGCGCTGCTCCAGTGCGCTGGATACGCGCTCAAGCGACCTCTGCTTCAGACGCACGGAGCGGGGAACCATGTCCATCGCCCTGAGTTCGTCCAGTATGGCCCCCCGGATGCGGACCGAGGCGTAAGTCTGAAAACTGTATCCTTTGGACTGGTCGAAACGTTCTATCGCGGCCAGCAAGCCCGTCATCCCGGCGCACTCCAGTTCTTCGGAGTCCGCGTGGGCGGGCAATTTGCAGCGCATCTTGGAAACGATGATCTTAACCATCGATGCGTGTTCGGCCAGCATCGCCGCGGTATCCCTTCCGGTATCGGCAAGGATTGCGCCACGGCCCATGCCGGAGATCTCCCCAACGGCTTCGCCGGAAAGGAACGACTTCTGCGCGATGCTATTCTGCGTCTGCATGAGATTATCCAAGGTGACTGCGTTGATTAAGCAGACCCCGTGCCCACGCGCGCTAAACACGCCTCCGTCCGGGAGAATAGTTACGCCAATATTCTAATGCGCAACCGTTTATAAAACTTGAATGAGACCCTACAAAAAACCCCGGATCATGCCCGGGGGTTTTGAAAGGGAAGACTTTTCCGCCCTGCGGCAAGCTCTTACAGGCTGGCCTTGGCGGCGTCGATGGAGTCGTGGAACTTCCAGTCCTTGGATTCCTCGAAGCCACGGCATTCCTGCACCAGTTGCGGGTTGCCCACGAGGCCGTAAGCGAGGGTAAGCTCCTGACAGATCTGCATCGAATCGACGAGCAGCTTGATCAGGGCCATGTTCACGTTGCGCACGGAGTGAACGTCGAAAATGACCTTGGAGTAACCTTGGTCCACGGCTTCGGAAATCTTCGGCTTGAGGTATGCGCCGATCTCGTTCACGGCCAGAGTGGAAGTGTTTTCCGGCAGGCGGATCAGCAGGAAATCCTCGTCGAACTGGAAATACCGTTCGGAAGTGTCCAGATTGATCGACTTGGCGATCTTGGTCTCCAGTTCCTCGTAGTCGATCGGCTTGGTGATGATGGAGCTGAAGCCGAACTGCTGGGCCTGCTGCTGGGCGTGCAGATCCGTCTTCACCGCGAGCGCGAACACGGGGATGTACTTCGTCTTCATATTCGAACGAAGCAGGCGGAACAGCGTGTAAGCGGCCTCGTCCGGGAGGGAAAGGCTGATGATGATGATGTCCGGGACGGACTTCTGGCAGTAGTCGATCGTCTCGCCGGTGGAGGACACGCCGTGAACCTTCCACGTGGGAATGTGGATGCCGGAGATAATCTGCTGAATGATGACCGGCTTGTCCTCGACGACGAGGATCTCGCAGGGGTCTGAAAGTGTCTTGCGCTTGGACTGCGTCTCCGTGATCGGGCGAAGGTCGATGATGCGCCCCACCTTCTCGTTGAGCACGTCCTCCTTGAAGGGCTTCACGATGTAGTCGCGTATGCCGAGCTTGGCGATCTTGAGCACCATCTCCCTGCCCGCTTCCGCCGTGAGCATGATGATGGGGATGCTCTTGAGCGCAGGTTCCGCCTTCAGCTTGGTGAGCATCTCCACTCCGTCCATAACCGGCATCGTCACGTCGAGCAATATCAGGTCCGGCAACTGCTTCGCGGCCATCGCCAAGCCCTCAACGCCGTTGGCAGCTTCATGGATTTCGACGTTATATGTCTTGAACGCCTTCTTGACTATGATTCGGACTGCGCGTGAATCGTCAACGGTTAGAATCTTTAATTGCATGTTCGAGCGAAGGGATGTCGACTGAAATTTTTATTCCCCCGGTTTCATTGTCAGGTCGGCAATGAACGGAGCATTCAATATGCGGAAGGTGTAAATCTGACGGAATACCGAACTTGGCGTCTCGATGGTGAAATTTGTCCCGCGCAGAATTGAAGGAACGGTCATCCTGCACTGGAACCCTTTGTCTGACACGATGTTCTTGAAAGTTCCAACAATCATGTTGGTCATCTCTCCCAAGGTGTCGTGTATGACGTCGGGACCTTCGATCACGAGCTCTTCATCACTCATTCCTAGAAAACTTCCCGTTAAACGCAAGGCTAGGTCTTCTTCTAAGTACAGATTGATGACGCCGTTCATCGTCCCGATGAAACCAACCATGCCTACCACGACTGTCTTGCGGGAAGGAAGCACCGGCGGAGGAGGCCCTTCCAGCTCATCGTAGCCCACGCCAGCCCTAGAACCATCGTACTGGATGGGTACACCCACCATGGTGTCGAAAAATTTCCCGACAGATTCAATGATCATTCCCTCCAGCTCTTGCAAACTGAACGGCAGTCTATCCTGGATACGTTTATCCGTCATTGTTCCGAATTACTTTCATAATCAGCGGCATGGGGGACATTGACCGTTAAATCGGACAACGCGCTTCTCAATGAAGTCCCTCAGCCCTGATAGGCAAAGGAAAATAAGTCATGATGCCCTGCGCCGCAACTCTGTCTGAGCGGTATGCGCACAGGGGAAAGCATATCATCCGCGCATGGATGGCAATATTTTACGAATAAAAACAAGGTAAAAGCAGAAGCCAAGACGACTGCGCATACGCGCCGGACATGCGAGACTCGCGCCGTTATAGCATTTTTCAAAAGTCCGCCGAATTACCAGAGAACAAAGAGAAGAGTTTTATCCGCAGATATAGCGATTGCCAAAAGTTTCCCAAAATAGAAATCAAATCTGGCAAGGAAACGGGGCAACCGACGTATGCACACGCCCCGGACGCCTCGGAGAGGCGTCCCTACCAACAGATTGCGCATCAACGTCTTAGGGGTAGGGACGGCTCTCCGAGCCGTCCGGAGAGGCTCGCGTTCGTCCTACGGCTTCAAATTGGCCGATTTATGGCAACCGCTATAAGCAGGGATAAAAAAGG
>JBAZHO010000266.1:0-3522 GCA_041652375.1 Opitutales bacterium
TCGAAAGACGCCGGGCCTCTTTCCGTACAAAGGCAGAGGAATGCGCCGAAAAGCCGTTGCAACAGATATGCTTCCATGAATGCGCGTATTTTGCTTTCCGGCTCCATCAATAAGCTGTGAAATACAGGCCATGGATTTCAAGGACTACTACGCTGTTCTCGGGGTGGCCAGAACCGCGACCAAGGACGAGATTCACAAGGCGTTCCGCAAGCTGGCCCGCCAGTATCACCCGGACGTGGCCAAGGACAAGGTCAACGCCGACCGCATGTTCAAGGAGATCAACGAGGCGCACGAGGTCCTGAACGACAAGGAGAAGCGCAGGCAGTACGACGAGATTCAGTCGGACTGGAAGGCGAGGCAGGGTCAGCCCAGACCGCAGGCGCAGAACTGGCCCGGCGCGGGCGCTGGCGCGGGCAAGTCCTACCGTTTCGACGGCACGGGGTTCAGCGACTTTTTCGAGGAGTTCTTCGGTTCCGGCGGGGTGTATTCCGGTTTCGGCAAGCGCGGGGCGGACCCTTTCACCTACGCGACGCAGGGCGACGGGAAAAAGACGAAGTCCGCGCCGGGGGCCAAGGGCTTCGCAGTGCGCGGGGCGGATGTCGAGGGCGACATCGCCGTTTCGCTGGAGGAGGTTTTCAACGGCTCGGTGCGAGAGGTTACGATGCGGCGCACGAACCGGGGCGGCGTGGAGGAACGGGACACGTTCAAGGTGCGCATCCCGCCCGGCGTGCACGAGGGCCAGCGCCTGCGCGTGTCCGCCAAGGGCGACCCCGGCATGGGTTCGGGAGGTCCCGGAGACCTGTTCCTGAACATCCGCTACGCGCTGCATCCGCAGTTCCGCGTGCAGGACGACGATCTTGTTTACGATCTGGAACTGGCCCCGTGGGAGGCCGTGCTGGGCACGGTGCTGCGCGTTCCGACGCCCGACGGCGGTGTGTCCGTGCGCGTGCCGGAGGGCGCGCAGGCGGGCATGCAGTTGCGCGTGCGCGGCAGGGGCCTGCCGCATTCGGACGGCCAGCGCGGGGACCTTCTGCTGCCAATCCTGATAGACGTGCCGGACAAGGTTTCCGACCGCGAACGCCAGCTCTGGCAGGACCTCGCCAGCGCCTCGTCGTTCAACCCCAGACAGGATTGACAAGCGGAATCAGCGGGCGAAACGCCGCGTTATCGCTCGGGCGAGAGGCTCCAGAGGCTCTCGTCGGGCATCTTCGCAATTATGCCGAGGTCAAGCAGTTGCGCGGCAAGCGCCCGCATCCGGGTCGGCGATATCTTCCCGCAGCCTTCCGGGCCGTCGTCCCCGAATGCGTATCCGCCGTCGATCAGGGCCTGCCGGGAGTAGTTCAACTGCGCGTCGCTCTGGCGTGGGTTGAGCGACTTGATCAGATCAAAGGCTGGCGCGGGGTCCTTTGTAAGATAATCGACCCAGCCGCGTATCGAGGCGCGCACGAAAGCCCGCACGGCTTCCGGGTGCGCGGCGGCGAAGCTCTCGCTGGTGTAAACGACGTGGCAGGGGTCGAATCCGCTGTCCTTGAGCAGCAGCACCCGGGTTTTCACGCCCTGCTGCGCCGCGTAAAATGGCTCGCTCGTCACCATGCACTGCTGCGCGAGGTCGGGGTCCGAGAGGAAACGTTCCATGCCCTTGTCGCTGGGTATTATGCGCGGGTCTATGCCGTATTTCTTGCTCAGGAAGGCCAGCCACGTGCCGCCGGGCATGGCCATCAGGGCGCGACCGTCGAGGTCCGCGAAGCCGCGCACCGGGCTTTCGTCATGCAGCATTATGCCCTGCGGGTCGTGCTGAAGCGTGGCCATGACGATGCGCAGGGGCATGCCCCGGTCCGCGTGGCGCATTATGGACTCCGCCTTGTGCATTGCGAAGTCCGCGCGACCCTCCGTCACTTTCAGCGCGCCCATGTACGTCAGGCCGCCGGGCAGGATGTCCACGTCCAGCCCCTCCTCGGCATAATAGCCCTTTGCCAGCGCGTAGTAAAAGCCGCCGTGCTCGCCCTGCGGATACCAGTCCGTCTGGAAGCGGATGTGCGTAAGGCCGCTTTCGGGCGCGGCGGCCTTCTTGCCGCAGGCGCATAGAAAAGTCGCGGCGGAAAGGGCAAGGGCCAGAATAATTGCTCGGCGAAGTTTCACGCAACGATCCTACGCCGGGCGGCACGTCGTTGTCAGCCTCCAAGAAGCGCGCACATGGCTGACCGCCCGCCTATCTGCGCAGGCATTCCTTCAGGAAGATGCCCGAGGGCTTCAGATCGGCGTCCGTCCAGCCGCCTCTGGGGCTGGAGCCGGGCTTGAGGATTGCCGACGCCTCGCGCGCGTCGGACATGGACCACGTACACCAGCTTATGCCCAAGCCTTCGACAAGGTCCAGCCACGCCTTGCTTTCCGGGATGAAAGGGCCGCCGTCGCCGTCGGCGTTGGAACTGCCCCACTCCGAACAGAAAATCGGTATCTTCGGCGCGGCGTAACGCAACTTGTCCTTGAGGTCGTCCATATGCGTTCCGGCATAGAAGTGCAGCACATACATCAGGTTGTCGAAAGCAAGGGGGTCGTCCGCACATTCGTCCACGTTCTGCGACCAGCGCGCGCAACCGACGAGGATGACCGAGTCCGGCGCGTTCTTGCGGATTTCGGGGATGACAGCTTCCGCATAGGGCTTGATGTCGCCCTTCCACGTCACTTCGTCGCCGTTGGGCTCGTTGCAGATTTCGTAAATGACGTGCTTTTTCGCGCTGTACTGCAGGGACTTGCGGGCGAAGAATTCCTTGGCCTGCTCCACGTAAAGGCCGGGGTTGCGATCGCGCAGAACATGCCAGTCTATGATGCAGTATATGCCGTTGCGCTCGCATTCCTCAACGAGGATGTCCACGGCTCTCTCAATTGAGTGATTCTCGACGTAGGCGTCGGAATACATGGCCGCGCGAATGACCGTGACGCCCCAGTTATTTGCGAGAAAGGCGACGCTGTCCGGGTTTGCAAAGGCGGAAAAGTGTTTCAGGTTGTGCGTGCTGACGCCGCGCAGCAGGACGGGCGCTCCGGCCTCGTCGCAAAGCTGCGTGCCTTCGACGTGCAGGCGACCGTGCAGGGCCACAACCGAGCCTTCGGGATAATGGCCCTCGCCGCCGGAGGCCGCGTAAGCGGATGTTTTCAACGCGTCGCAGTCCGAGCGCTTGCAAGAGGACAGAAGCGCAAGGACAGCGAGACAGAAAGAAGCCGCCGCGAGTTGGCGCATGGGGAATGATTTCATGTTCTTGGGGGTTTCGGGTGGGGTAAAGCGAGTATGTGGAAAGCGTCCGCGCCTCAGGGGCGCGGCTGATCGGCCATCTGGGCGAGGATTTCGTCAATCGAGGGCGGATGTAGGGCGAAGGGGAAGCGGCGGCAGACGCAGGCCGCCGTGGCCGCCGCGAAGTGGACCGTCTCCCGGTCGCTCTTCCCGCCCAGCAGGCCCTGCATCACGCCGGCGCGGAAAGTGTCCCCCGCGCCCAGCGTGCTCTTCGCGTTCACGCGCAGGGGCTTCAT
>JBAZHO010000267.1:0-3516 GCA_041652375.1 Opitutales bacterium
CAAGATGGTCCAAAGTGTGATGCACGGCCTTGTCGTCCACACTCCACGACACCGAGTCCGCCTGCGCACTGATCTGCACGATGACCCGGACCGAACCACGCGCCATGGCCCCGCGCACACGCTCGGAAATCTGCCGCTCCAGCATCGCCCACTCACGAGGCAAAGCCACGGACACATCCAGAGCCTTCCGGTTGACGGAAGAAATCTCCACCGACACATCGTAACCATCGCCCGACGCCTCGCCGCGCCCGAAACCCGTCATGCTCTTCATCAATAATCCTTACTCCTTCTCAACCAAATCCTCGGCACTGATGCCCAAAGACTCCATAACCGTATGCACATCCTTGTCGCCGCGCCCGCTGACATTCACGCAAAGAATCTGATCCCTGCGCATCTGCGGGGCACGCTTGAGCGCATAGGAAATGGCATGCGTGCTCTCCAGCGCGGGCAGGATGCCCTCCAACTGACAAAGCAATTTCAGCGCCGGAATCACCTCATCATCCGTGGCATAACCATAGTCGATGCGCCCCCGGTCCCGGTAGTACGCGTGCTCCGGCCCCACCGCCGCGTAGTCCAGACCAGCCGACACACTGTGCGTCAAGTTGATCTGACCATCCTCGTTCTGAAGCACGTAGCTCAAAGAACCCTGAAACACGCCCATGCGCCCGCCCGCGAAACGCGCCGCGTGCCCGCCCGGAACGATACCACGACCCCCGGCCTCGACACCCACCATGCGGATGCCCGGCTCGTCGAGAAACTCGTAGAAAAAGCCCATCGCGTTGCTACCCCCGCCCACGCAAGCCACCATCTCGTCCGGCAAACGCCCCACCTGCTCCATGAACTGACCGCGAAGCTCGCGCCCGATGACGCTCTGGAACTCCCGCACGACCAACGGGAAAGGATGCGTGCCCAAGGCGCTGCCCACGACATAGTGCGTGCTGCCGACGTTGCCCACCCAGTCGCGCATCGTCTCATTGACGGCATCCTTCAAAGTCTGCTGACCGGAATCGACCGGACGGACCTCGGCCCCGAACAAGTTCATGCGCAACACGTTGAGCGCCTGACGCCGCATGTCCACGCGCCCCATGTAAATCACGCATTCCAGCCCGAAACGAGCCGCCGCCGCCGCAGTGGCCACGCCATGCTGCCCGGCACCCGTCTCGGCAATCACGCGAGTCTTGCCCATGCGCTTGGCGATGAGCACCTGCCCGAGGGCGTTGGTGATCTTGTGCGCCCCCGTGTGCAGCAAGTCCTCGCGCTTGAGGAAAATCCTCGCCCCGCCGCAGTAGTCCGTCAACCGCTCGGCGAAATACAACGGAGTGGGCCTGCCAACGTAATGCCGCAGAAGGTCCGCATACTCGTTCATGAAGACGGGATCCTGCCGCGCCTCCTTGAAGACGCGCTCGAACTCGTAAAGCGCCGTCATGAGCGTCTCCGGCACATACATGCCCCCGTAAGGCCCATAGCGCCCCAAGGCGTCGGGAATGCAGAACCGGTCCGTATGAGTATCCTGTGAAGTCTGTTCCATCGAAAAAATCGAAAAGAGATTAACCGCTGATTGACGCTGATGTTCGCGGATTAGAGCGATTGCCAAAAGAAAACCGAAATAGAACCCAAAATTTATCTGCGTAAATCCCTGCTTATCTGCGGATAAAATTCTTCTCTTTTTTCTTTGTTATTTCGGGATACTTTTGGCAACCGCTCTATCAAGAGACAACAACTTATGTTCTTATGTCTCTAGAAAATCAGCGTTTATCTGCGGTTCAAAATTCTGGGGTTAAATCTGTAAATTTAAAGTGTCTTGTCCTGTTGCAGCCGGCCCGCGATCTCCATGCAGGCGCGGCCACCGTGATAGGGACACTTCCAGAAGCTCGCCATTGCAAGCTCGTCGTAAGGCGTGCCGTCGTCGGCCACGCGGAAATACCACTCGCCGATCTCCCTGTTGACAAGGTGCGTGCAGCCGTAGTCCCACACCCGCCACGCGGCATCGTAATACTTCTGCTCCCCCGTCTGCTTCCACACGCAAAGGAAGCCCAGCGCTGCCTCCACCTGAGGCCACCAATGGCGGTCGCGGTCGATGCGCCCGTCGGGATGACCCTCGTAGTAAATACCGCCGTCCGGCGCGATGCCCTCCGCCAGAGTCACATCGGCCACGTGGATGTTCATCTTCTCCACGGCGGCGATCTGCGCGGCATCGCCCACGATGCGGGCAGCGCGGTCGATCAGCCACACGGCCTCGATGTCGTGCCCGTAGGAGGCGACCTTGGAAAGCGAAGACCAGTCCACGTCAAAGAACAGCTCCAGATGACCCGTGTCCCTGTTGTAAATGTGATCCGTGTGGATGCGCACAAGCTCGCCCAGAGCCTGTTTGACAGCCGCGTCGGGCGCGACCTGCTCAAGGCGCATGTAGGCCTCAAGGACGTGCAGTGAAGTGTTGAAAGACTTCGGCACGTTCATGTCCCTCGCGGAAAGACGGATGTCCGCCATCGGCGACCAGTCGCGCGCGCGGGCCTCCCAGTAGCCTGAATGCGTCGGCTCCTTCGCGTTCTTCTCGATCAGCGCGAACAGCTCCATCGCAAGGTCCAGCGCGGCCTTTTTGCCCGTCAACGCGTAGTATTCCGCCAAACCGTATATGGCGAAGGCCTGCGCGTAAGTCTGCTTCTTGGGATCGGCCATGTTGCCGTCGCAGTCGATGCTCCAGAACACGCCGCCGAACTGCTTGTCCACGAAGTTGGCGACGAAGTATTCGTAGGCGCGGTCGGCGGCCTTGGCATAGTCGTCGCGCTTGCAGAGCCGCGCGGCTGCGGAGAAAGTCCACATGATGCGGGCGTTCAGAACCGCGCCCTTGTCCGCTGCGGGAACCGGGAAGCCCTTGGGATCGACCTCGCCGTAGAAACCGCCGCGCTCGTCGAACGTGCGCTCCAGCCAAAACGACAGGATTACGTTGTGAAGTTGATTTTCCGCCGAGGCGGCAAAATCTGTAGTGGATGGGATGCTGCTCATGCCGTGTATGTTACCCGCAAGCTACACAGTGCCGGGCAAAAAGGCCAGCAATTGATGAAGCCGCGCGCGACGGAACGCAGGACGCGGCTGCACGCCAAACCGTCATCAAAGTGACACTCTTCAAACGGTTTCGCTTGCAGAGACTTGGGGCGGGACGATAACCATTTGTTCATGCCGCTTGCGGTTATCAAATCAGGCACTCTGCAAGGCGTCAAAGCGACGCCCGTGGACGTGGAAGTGAACACCGGGGAGAGCGGCGAGCCGAGGATGATACTCGTCGGCCTGCCCGACGCCGCCGTGAAGGAATCCAACGACCGCGTGGCGAGCGCCCTCGTCAACAGCGGCTGCCGTGCCCCGCAGACGCGCTCGACGATCAACCTTGCGCCGGGCCATATCCGCAAGGAAGGCCCACTTTACGACCTGCCCATCGCGCTGGGCATACTGGCCGCCACCGGGCAACTCGAACCGTCCAGCCCCGGCATTCTGGGCGAATACCTCATCGCGGGGGAACTG
>JBAZHO010000268.1:0-3514 GCA_041652375.1 Opitutales bacterium
GTTGATGAGGTGGTCTATGGTCTGGGCGCGGGTGGCGGGGGTTCCGAGTCCCTTTTCCTTCATCGCCTCGACCAGTTCCTCGTCTTCGAGGTCCTTGCCCGCCGTTTCCATGGCGGTAAGCAGCGTTGCTTCCGTGTATCGCGCCGGGGGGCGGGTCTGCTCCGCGAGGCTTTCGATCGCGGCTACCTTGGCGCGGGGCGGCGTGCCGTCCTTGGCGCAAATTGCGGGAAGCTCGTCCTTGCCCACCGCGCGACCGTACACGTCCAGCCAGCCGGGGATGACGAGCACCTTGCCCTCCGTGCGGAAGACGTGCTCCGCAACGGTGCTCAGGCGCGTTGTCACGTCGAATTCCGCCGCCGGGAAGAAGGCGGCCACGAAGCGGCGGGCCACCATGTCGTAAATCTTGCGCTCGTCCGGGGACAGCTTCTTGTTCTCGGCGCTGGCCTCGGTGGGGATGATGGCAAAGTGGTCGCTGATGCCCTTGTTGTCGAAGATGCGCCTGTCGAAGCGGATGTAGCCCGCGTCCAGAGCGCGGACGGCGTGCGGGGCGATGTCGTCGCGCGATTCCGCGTCCTGCCCCACGGCCAGCGAACCCATCACGGCCCGGCATACGGGGAGATAGTCCTCCGGCAGGCAGCGCGAGTCCGTTCTGGGGTAGGTCAGCAGCTTGTGCTTCTCGTAAAGGCTCTGCGCGGCGCGCAGCGTCATGCCCGCAGGCATTCCGTAGCGGTTGTTGGCCTCGCGTTGAAGCGTGGTAAGGTCGTAGAGGCGGGGCGAGCCCTGACGGGTGCGCTTCTTGTCCTCGCTCACGTCGGCCCACTGGTTCGCGCTCGCGGCCTTGACGACGGCCATTGCCTCGGCCTCGCTCCAGAGGCGGTCCGCGCGGTCATGCTCGTCGTCGCTCTTCTTGTAGTCCGCCTTCTGGAACACGCCTTCGTAGCGGCCCTTGGAAATGTCGAATTCCCCACGGATGCGCCAGTAATCGCGCGACACGAAGTTGCGTATGGCCCGTTCGCGCTCCACCACGAGGGCCAGCGTCGGCGTCTGCACGCGGCCCACGGTGGCGGCCTTGCCACGGCGGGAGCCGAACATGCGGGCCGTGACGGCGCGGGTTCCGTTGATGCCGATCAGCCAGTCGGACTCCGAGCGGCTGCGCGCGGCGTCGGCCAAGGGGGCCATTTCCGCCCCTTCGCGCAGGTGTTCGAAGGCTTCGAGTATGCCCTTGCGGGTCATGCTCTGCATCCAGAGCCGCTGGACGGGTTTCTTGCAGCCCGCCGCCTGACAGATGTAGGCGAAAATCAGCTCGCCCTCGCGCCCGGCGTCACAGGCGTTCATCAGCGAGGTCACTTCCTTGCGGAGCATCAGCTTTTTGAGGCCCGCGAACACATCCTTGGTCTTCTCGATGGGCTTGACCTCGAAGGTCTTCGGAATGATGGGCAGGGAATCGATCTTCCAACTGCGAAGATTCTTGTCGATGTCTTCGGGCATGAAGAGTTCGACAAGGTGGCCGACCGCGCTGGCGACTATGTATTCGTCGCTCTCGAAATGGTCCCCGGTCTTTTTCTTCACGCCCAGAGCGGCGGCGATGTCGCGCGCCACGCTCGGCTTTTCTGCAATGACAAGTGTCTTCATCAAAAATTGTGTTATAGAGAAAAAAGCGCCGCGCGTTGCCGCGCGGCGCTGAAAATCAGCGAACTTGCGCGAGGACCGAATCTAGCTGCGTCACCAGCTCGGAAATTGTTTGAACGGTCTCGTCGCCCATGTTCGAAATGCGGAAGGTGACTCCCTTGATCTTGCCGTAACCGGTGTTGATCATGCAGTTGTACTGCTTCTTGAGCAGCTTGTTGAACTTGTCCATGTCCAGCCCGGCGGGGGTCTTCACGCAGACAAGGCTGCGGGAGGCGAACTGTTCCTGCGGGAAAAGCTCCATGCCGTGCCCCTTCGCCCATGCGCGAAGCAGGTCGTTCGTCTTCACGTGCCGCGCGTAGCGGTTCTCAAGTCCCTCGGCCAGCATCTCGTTCAGCTTGAACTGAAGGCCGAAGATGATGGAGATCGCCGGGGTGGAAGGCGTCATGCTCTTCTCGTGGTTTTTCTGGAACTCGATGAAGTCGAAATAGTAACCGCGCCCGTCGATGGTCTTCGCACGGTCCAGCGCGCGCTTGGATACGGACAGCAGCGCCATGCCGGGCGGCAGGGCGAGGGCCTTCTGCGTGCCGGTGATGAGCACGTCGATGCCAAGGGCGTCCTTTGGCGTGGGGAGCACGGAGAAGGAGCTGACGGTATCGACGATTGAAATGACTTCCGGGAACTCGCGCACCACGGCCATGATTTGCGCCAGCGGGCTCATCGTGCCCGTTGAGGTCTCGTTGTGGATGATCGTGATCGCGTCGTAATCGCCGCTGGAAAGCTCCTTGCGTATGGCCTCGGGGTCGAGCGCCTCGCCCCATTCCACCTGATAGCCCGCAGCCTGAAGGCCGCAGCGTTGCGCCACGTCGAGCCACTTGTCGGAGAAGGCTCCGTTCATGCAGCAGAGGACCTTCTTCTTTACGACGTTGCGCAGGGAAGCTTCCATCACGCCCCAGGAACTGCTCGTGGACAGATACACCGGGTCTTTGGTGGCGGCGAGCGTTTGCAGGCCGGCCTGAACTTCGTTGTACAGGGTCACGAAATCACCGCTGCGATGCCCGATCATTGGATGGCTCATGGCCTTGAACGTGGCTTCGGATACGGCTATCGGCCCCGGTATGTAGAGCTTTGGCGTCATGGGTGTTTTTGAGGAAAGATGATAATCGGACGGAAAAGGCAAACGGAAAAGGGCGATGCGGCATCCGCCCGGAGCCGGGAAGCTAGGAAACGTTCAGCTTCTTGACGATCACCCGGTTGCGTTCCGCGAGCACGATCGTCTTCGGTTTCCAGCCTTCGACCTCGTCGGGTCTAAGGCTTGCGAAGGACATTATGACAACCAGATCCCCCACCTGACCGAGCCGGGCGACCGCACCGTTGAGCGCGATGCTGCCCGAACCGGCGGGGGCGGGAATGGCGTAGGTTTCGAAACGCGAGCCGGAGGCCATGTCGCCCACGAGAATTTTCTCGTACGGCAACAAGCCCACCATTTCCATCAGATCGGAGTCGATTCCGAGGCTGCCCTCATAGTTCAGGCTGCTCTCGGTGACTTCGGCCCGCAGGATCTTTGACTTTAGAAGTTGAATTTCCATCTCTGCCTAAGGGACTGCAAACCAAGCCTACAAAAGACGCCCCCTTCCCGCCGTCAATCAATCTTTATCTGCGCATTTACAAAAGAATGGGCAAAAGAAGGCCAGCAGACCCTTCAAAATGCGGCGCGAAGGGGCAGTTCTTTATTGTAGAAACGCCGCAAAGCCCCGAATCTCGACTTCTTGATAAACGAGCCTTTGCACAACGACGCAAACAATACCCGTGCCGGGCCGGACGACGAGTACGATGACTTCGACGAGCCGGAGTTATCGCACGGCTTGCTGACCTCGCTCAGAAAAGC
>JBAZHO010000269.1:0-3503 GCA_041652375.1 Opitutales bacterium
TCCCAGCAAGGGCTTCCAGAGCGTGTTGTAGAAGTTCAGCACAAGGCGCGTGTCCGGCCTCGCAACGGACAAGGCGGCGGCGAGCATAGCCTGCACGTCGGCGGCCTCGTTCACGGTGTCCGACAGGATTATGCAGTCGAAACAACGGTCCAAGTCCAACTCCTCGCCAGCCATGACGTGGAAGGAGCCGTGGGGGACGCGCTTGCGTGCCTCCGCGATGCGAACCTCTGACAAGTCGATACCCGCGACGTCCCTGTTGGGCAGAAGCTCCAGCAACCCGCCGCGCCCGCAGCCGATTTCGAGGACGCTGGCGTCCGCAGGGATCAAGTGCCGATAGTAGCGGGCCAGCAGACTGCGGTAGCCGCGCCCGAAAACTCCCGTCCGCTTGGTGTGGACGTTGTAGAAATCCCGCACTCTCCCGAGGTATTCGCGGGCTATGGGCGTCGCCAAGGCTCGGTTGCCGCCTAGTGCCATCGCACTGTTAGTCGCCGGTCGGGATGCGGTAGCGCATTCCGCTGGTGGCCTTGGCGTAGTTGTTGCCGTCCTTGAAGGAGTCCGCAATGTCCACCACCTGCTCAAGGGCCTTGAAGTCCTTGGTCTTGAAATAGTGCAAGGACAGGTTGTAGGCGGCTTCGGCGCGTGTGATCGCCAAGAAAAGCGGGTTGTCCATGACGGCGCGAAGGTCCGCCACGCCCGTCTCCTCTTTGCCGGAAAGCATTTCGCACATGGCCATGCCAAGCTGGGCGCGTTCCGCGAACACGGAGCCTGCCAGCTTGTCTTTTGCCAGCGCGTAGTGTTCGGCGGCCTGCGTGTATTCCGCGCGGGCGTATTCGCCGTTGGCCATCTCGATGTAAGCCGCGCCTGCGAGGGAATGGTCCGCGTTGTCCTGAGCGAAGGCGGCCATTTCTTCCGGGGTTCCGGCAGCGAGATACGCCTGCTGGGTGTTGTTCTCGATGCGCTGCTGCACGTAGCGCCAAGCCTGCGCGCCGACAACGATGACGGCTCCGATGGCTATGGACGAGAACACGGAAGTTCCGTTAGTGCGCCAGAACTCGTTGAAACGCTCTTCGGCGTCGGCTCCGGGGGGCAGGGTGCTGTCCAAGTCTGGAGCGCGGACGGGTTTCACGGAACTGGGTTTGTCTGACCTTGAATCGGGGTTCTTCATCGGATTCTTGCGGGCGGCGTAAGGCGTTACACTCCATTGGAAATGCGGCGCAAGTCAAACCTCTAAAGTTGCTTTGACTCATCTTGTGCGTCCCGACGGGCATTCGGGCCTGCGCGGATGTGAATCCGGGGTCTTGAACTGGACGGGCAAGGCATGTAAACTCCCCGTTTTCACTTTCATATCCAAAACATCATGTCAGAGAATAAAGTAGAGAAGCACGAGTTTCAGGCGGAGGTCCGGCAGGTTCTGGACATCGTCATACACAGCCTTTACACGGACAAGGAGATATTCCTGCGCGAGCTGGTGTCCAACGCCGCGGACTCCCTTGAGAAGCTGCGGCACGTCCAGCTTTCGAACGCGGACGTTTTCGACGCCGCTCTGCCGCTGGAAATCGACATCACGACCGACGAGGAAGCGGGCACCATTACGGTGCAGGACCACGGCATCGGCCTCACGAGGGCCGAGCTTGTGGAAAACCTCGGCACGATTGCGCACAGCGGCTCCAAAGCCTTTGCGCAAGCCCTTCAGAACGCGCGCGCGGAAGCGGGCGACGATCCCGCCGGGGCGCTGCAGCTCATCGGCCAGTTCGGCGTGGGCTTCTATTCGGCGTTCATGGTGTCGGATAATGTGCAAGTCTTCACGCACTCGTGGAAGCCGGACGAGGAACACCTCGTATGGAGCAGCACGGGCGACGGCAGCTACGAAATCGCCACCGGGGACGGCGAACGGCGCGGCGCGAAGCTGGTGCTCAAGCTCAAGGAAGAGTGCAAGGACTTTGCCGGAGAGGACCGCATACGCGAAATCCTCAAGCGATATTCGTCCTTCGTTTCCTTCCCGATCAAACTGAACGGCGAGAAGGTCAACACCGTGCAGGCCATCTGGACGCGCGGCAAAAACGAGATCAAGCCGGAGGAATACACGGAGTTCTACAAGTTTCAGGCCGACGCCTTCGACGAACCGCGCTACACGCTGCACTTCAACGTGGACGCGCCGCTGGCCATCAACGCCCTGCTTTTCACCCCGGAGACCAACCCGGAGCGCTTCGGCTTCATGCACATGGATCCGGGCGTGGCCATGTACTGCAAGAAAGTCCTCATCGACGCGCATCCCAAGGGCCTGCTGCCGGACTGGCTGCGCTTTTTGCGCGGCGTGGTGGACAGCGCGGACCTGCCGCTGAACATTTCCCGCGAGTCCATGCAGGACAGCACGCTGGTGCAGAAGATTTCCGACGTGGTCACGGCGCGCTACCTGAAGTTCCTCAACGAACAGGCGGGCAAGGAGCCGGAGAAATACATCCAGTTCTGGAAGCAGTTCGGCATCTTCATCAAGGAAGGCATCACGATGCAACACTCCAGCCACGAGCGCCTCGGCAAGCTGCTGCGCTACGAGTCCAGCCTCTCAAAGCCCGGCGAGCTGATCGGGCTGGCCGACTACGTGGGGCGCATGAAGGAAGGGCAGGACGCGATCTACTTCCTTTACGGGGCCTCGCGCGAGGCTCTGGAAGGCGGGCCGTACGCGGAATCCTTCAAGGCCGGGGGCGTGGAAGTGCTGTTCCTCTACGAGGCGGCGGACGAGTTCGTGATGACCCATCTGGCGGAGTTCGACGGCAAAAAGCTCGTCAGCGCCGACGGAGCGGACCTGAAGATCGACGACGTGTCCGCGACGGCGGCGGGAGAGGCCCTCGATCCCAAGCGCATGGACGCGCTCTGCAAGTGGGTCAAGGAGAAGCTCGGCGGACGCGCAAAGGAAGTATCGGCCAGCAAGAGGCTGGTGGACAGCCCCGCGCTTGTAGTCAACGCCGACAAGTTCATGACCCCGTCCATGCGCAGGATAATGCGCGCCATGCGCGAACGCGAAGGCGAGCACGAAGGTCCGGCGGACGAGATGCAGGCCGTCAACTTCGAGCTGAACGCGAAGCATCCGCTCGTGGCGAAGCTGGACGCGATGCGCGACGCGAATCCCGAACTGGCGGAAATCGTCGCCATGCAGATATTCGACAACTCGATGATGGCCGCAGGCATGCTGGAAAAGCCCCAGGACATGATCCGACGCATCAACGCGCTGCTGGAAAAGCTCGGCTGATTCCGTCGCGCGGGGGCCGGACGCGCTCAAACGCGCCCTCCCTTGCGTCACGAAGCGTATAGCGTTTTCCAACATTCCCATAGCGCCAAAGGCGCGACATGAGAAAGCCCCGGGTGGAGCGAGGCGGAACCCGGGGAATGCGTCCCAATTTATACTCCGTTTTTTATAATCATTACCCGGGGTTGCGTGCTACGCACTTACCCCGGGCTATCTCATGTCGCGCCTACAGCGCTCAGAATGTCCACATATTGATCGA
>JBAZHO010000270.1:0-1182 GCA_041652375.1 Opitutales bacterium
TGCAATGCGCGCCGGGGTTGGAATAATAGCTGATGAAATAGGCCAGCTTCACGCGGTCCAGACGGCCCTCGCGGCGCAGGCGTTCGAGCAGCACGACAGTCCCGACGGCGTCGGTCTGCCCGTCGGCGCGGGCTGGCATGGACACGGCCTCGATGCCCAGCCCCGCGAGCACGTCGAACACGACGAAGTAGCTCGGAGCCTCGACCAGCGCGATGTCTCCGGGGTTACACAGCACCTGCGAGAGCAGGTAGAGCGACTGCTGGGAGCCGTTGGTCATGACGATGCCGCTGCCGTCCGGCCCCGCGCCGCTCTCGCCGGGCAGCGTGTTGAGGCGTTGCGCGATGAGTTCACGCAACTTCGGGCGGCCCTGATTGCTGCTGTATTGCAGAGCCTCGCCGCTGGCGGGCATCGCGGCGACGGCGTCGCGCACGATGTCGGCGGGCACGACGGCGTTATCCGTAAACCCGGCGGCGAGCGAAAGCAGATGAGGCCGCGCCAGCGCCGTGGCCATGAGGTCAGCAATGTGCGAACGCCGCGAACGCAGCGCGGTGTGCGACCATTGGAGCAAGCTTCCCGGTGTATTATCCACGGCGCAATTGCGTCCCCGCGCGGGGCGAATGCCAAGCCAAAAACGAATGCGCCTCAGTTTGATGCAAATCGGGCCTGATCATCGCATTTTATGGCGAGATCCAAAAGTCCGCCAATATTTGCAGACAAGAAGTTTATCCCCAGATTACGCGGATTACACGGATTACGAGAGAAAAAGACGCGTGGTGAGCGTTCGTACGTTGTCCCAATTCATGGACAGATTCACATACAAGCCATGGATACTTTTGGAAATCGCCATATAGCATTAATCTTCTACGTGTGGACGCTCTCTGACAACACCGCAGGCACAGACAGTAACAGCATTGCGCGTCTTGAAGCACCGCACACACGGACCGGAGCCGCATTGCGCTTTTTAGCCCCAAAGGGGCGACATGAGATAGCCCGTGGGTGCAGGCTGTCAGCCAAACCCCGGGAATGATGAAAGATTAATAATCATCTTTTCTTCAAGCACTGAAAGTGCGGCATAAACTCAGGCTCATGCCGCACTTTCAGTGCTCCAGAATGTATTTTTTTATCGTTTCCCCGGGGTTTGCTTCGCGCACCCCGGGCTGTCTCATGTCGCCCCTTTGGGGC
>JBAZHO010000270.1:1192-3490 GCA_041652375.1 Opitutales bacterium
CGCCTCAGCGCGGCGAAAGCCAAGACGGCTCCGGCCTGCTTTTTTGGCATCGTTTCGAGCCGCACCCGCCAAAAACGCCGGGCCGCATCCTGACTTGCACCCGCACGCAAGGATTGCAAAACTGCGCCTTTCAAAACCAGCCGCCCAACCCGATGCCCAGCCCCCTGCCAGAACTCTACAAGGTCCGCCCCTTTACCAAACCAGCGAACGCCAGAGTCCGCGTTCCCGGCTCCAAGAGCATCACGAACCGGGCGCTGGCGATCGGGGCGGTGCTAGGAAATCAGACTCGCATACTTGGCGCTCTGCGCAGTCGCGATACTGAGATAATGCAGCAAGCACTTAATGTGCTGGGGCGCACTACTGCATATGCAGCTAATTCTAGCTTAGACAATAATTCACATCAGCCTGAATATTTAATAAAGAAACGTACAGGTAAAAATATCTTTCCAGTTAAAAAAGCGACCATTCATGTCGGAAACGCTGGTACCGTTGCACGTTTTCTTACTGCTATTCTAGCACTTCAAAAAGGCGGAGAATACAAAGTCGATGGCGACGAAGCCATTTACTCACGCCCGATGATAGGGCTGACAGACGCACTTGCTTCGCTTGGCGTTACGTTCGAGTTCCACAAGGAAGACGGCTGCGTTCCGTTCACAATGAATACTCCCGGAGTTAAAGGCGGGAAAGTAACCGTGGACGCATCTGCCAGCAGCCAAATCCTGAGCGCCTTGCTAATCATGGGGGTCGGCACTCCTCATCCTCTTGAAATTGAATTGGACGGAGAAACGGTATCCAAACCCTTCGTGGAAATGACACTTAAGATGGTGGAACGTGTGGTTGGCACCATCGCAGCGACAAACGGAATATATCGCATTAATGGAGGGCCGAAAAAACTAAAGTCGCCGCTATTCCGCGTTGAGCCTGATGCAACTGCATCAAGTTATTTTACTTCACTTCCTATCATTAAAGAAGGAAGTGAGGTTCAAGTGCGTGATTTGAACTACTGTGAGCTTCAGGGAGATATTGCATATCTTCAGGTGTTAACAAATGCTGGACTCATAACACAAGGGGGTGGAGCGGACGATAATCAGCAATATGATGAAGAGAATCCTCCTGACTACGTGATTTCATCCCTCCCATCCAACGTCACCCCCCACGGCGTCCGCGCTGACTTCGAGGCCTTTTCGGACACCTTTCTCACTCTGGCCGCGCTTACGCCTTTGCTTGAAGGGACCACCCGCATCGACGGCATTGCGCACACCCGCAGGCAGGAGACGGACCGCGTCGCGGGCATGGCTACGGAGCTTAAAAAGCTCGGCCAGCATGTGATCGAGGAGGAAGGCTCGCTGGAAATCACGCCCGACATCGAGGCATTGAAGAGCATTGCCCGCAAAGCCCGCGAGGACGTCAAGAACGGCATTGGCTCCGGCTGCGTGGAGATCGACACCTATCACGACCACCGCTTCGCCATGAGCTTTGCGATACTCGGCTGCCGCGACCTGCTGGGCGACGGCCTGCCTTGGCTGGCGATCCGCGACCCCAAGTGTTGCGGCAAGACCTTCCCGAACTTCTTCGACGTGCTGGAAGACGCGTGGGCGCAGTCGCACAGGGAGACGCACATCACCGCGAATGCTTGAGCCTCCCGGACGCCTCGGAGAGGCGTCCCTACCCCCGGAATCCACACGACCCCGGAACGCACACTTTTTCTTCCAATATGCACGTCATTCGCCACTCTGAATGGCATCCTCGCAGACACCCCGGAATGCTTACTTTCTCTTTCAAGACACACGCCATTCGCCGCTTTTCAAGGTAGGGACGGCTCTCCGAGCCGTCCGAGGCGCTGACGACTGCGCAGGACGCATTGGACTCTCACCCGCGTCATACCTATAAATACAAGCTCACTTCCCGTTCCATCATGCTCGATAACAACAAAGGCTCGACCTTCACCACGATCGCCATCGACGGCGGGGCGGCCACGGGGAAGTCCTCCACGGCCAAGGGACTCGCTCGCAAGCTGGGCTTCATGCATGTGGACACCGGGTCGCACTACCGGGCGCTGACGCTGCTCTGCCTGCATCACGGCGTGAGCGCGGGCGATGCGGAGGCCATCCGTGCCCTGCTGGCGAAAAACCCGCTGGACACGGCGGTGGACAGGGACGGCTGTGACGCGGCAATCCTCATCGACGGCAAGGCCCCGGCGGACGCCGACCTGCGCTCCGATGCGGTGAACGCGAAGGTTTCCGCCTACGCGGCGCAGCCCGCCGTGCGCGACGCGCAGGCGGAAACCTTCGCGTTCAC
>JBAZHO010000271.1:0-3489 GCA_041652375.1 Opitutales bacterium
GCCATCGACTACGAGGCCCTTCAGAACGCCAGCACCCGCCGCATAGCCCTCGCCGACGCCGTGAGCGACGACGCCGATCTGGTGGCCGAACTGCTGGAAGGCTGCGCACAGGAAACCGCGATGGACCTTGCCACGATGCTGCTGCTCAATCAGGGCTTCGAGGACCTGTCCAAGAAGAGCATCCTCGCGCGCTTCATCAAGCTCTACCCGACCATCCAGTCCCTCGTGGACGAGGGCGGAGCGGCCCGTCAGCGCGCCCTGATCGTTTCGGAGGAGAGCTTCACGGCCCGCAAGGCGGAGTACGACGAACTGGTCTTCAAAAAGATTCCCGAAAACAAGGACGCCATCACCACCGCACGCGAGCACGGCGACTTGCGCGAAAACGCGGAGTACAAGATGGCCCGTCAGGAACAGGAAACCCTGCTCGCCCGCAAGGACCAGCTCGAAACCGAACTGACCCGCGCCCAGACGACCGACTTCAACGACTCCCCCACCAGCGCGGTCGGCGTCGGCAGCGTGGTAAGCATGCACTGCGTGACCAACAAGGCCCACAAGGCCCGCTACGCCATCCTCGGCGCATGGGACAGCGACCCGGACAAGCACGTGCTGTCCTACCTCACAGCCCTCGCCCAGAGCATCCTGTCCAAGAGCGTCGGCGAACGCGCCATGCTGAACATCGGCGCGGAGAGCGAGGAATGGGAAATCGACCGCATCGAACGCTGGCTCGACGTAAAGTCCAGCTTCGGCAAGTAGGCGAAAGTCTTTCAAAAGCCGCATCCCGCAAGGGATGCGGCTTTTTTCATGCCGCGTTCCGGGAAGCCGCCGAAACAAGCAGACAAGAAGTTTATCCGCAGATTCTCACAGATTTACACAGATTACGGGAACAAACACAAAAGTATGGAACCGCAGATAAACGCAGACATACGTAGATTTTAAGAATAAGAAAATCCTGTTTTTATCTGCGGTTAAATATTCTTATTCAAATTCTTATAATCCGTGGATGAATGTCTTATCATATGATTTCGTGCCGTGCTGGCATCGGTCCCATGCTGGCGGGACAGGAAACGCCTCATCGCCCTCGCGTTGCGCTTTGGGCTGGAAAGAACGGATATTTGGGCATAGTTTATCGCGTCATGGACACTCTGGCCCCCACCCTGCTGATCACCGGCCTGCTTCTTCTGGCTTTTGAGGTCATCGTTCCCGGAGGCGTTCTGGGCTTCCTCGGGGGATGCTGCCTGCTTGGCGCGTCCATCGACATATGGGTTCTCTTCGGCTACCGCTGGGGCATGGCCGCGATATTCGCCAGCATCGTGGTGGCGTTGCTGATGCTGATTCTGGAAATTCACGTTCTCAAGAGCGCGCCCATAGCTCGTCGCCTGTTCCTGAACAGACAGACGGCCCCGTCAAAAACGACAAGCGCGGAAGGGACCGTGATCGGCATCAAGGGGACGGCAGCCACGCGCCTGAACCCGAGCGGACTGGTCCAGATCGGCGACCAGCGTCTTGAGGCCATATCCCGCGACGGCATGATTGAAGAAGGCGCGCAGGTGCAGGTGGTCGCGGACGACGCGTTTCGCATAGTCGTCAGACGGGTCTAGTGTGGTGTTAGCGAAATTCACTGACATCCCCGATGCCCCCAAACGGACGGCTGGGGACAGCCGTCCCTACCTTAAGAATGCGTAAGTCGTTCATAATCCGTTGGTAGGGACGCCTCTTAAGAGGCGTCCGCGTTGCGCTGGCATACTTCTATTGAGTTGCCTAACACTACACTAGAGACAGCTATGCGGCCTGATGCGTCAGAATGAAGAGACTATGGCCTACAGAATGCCGTCGGCGACGGGCACGCCATCTCCGTCGTTGCACAGGGGCGTGAACAGACGGCTCAGGCTGGCGTCGGATATGGGCTTGATCACGTAGTCCGACACTGCGGACACTTCCACTGCGCGGCGCTGATCCTCGGGATTGACCGAGGATGTGGCTACGAAAATGGTTATTTTCTTGCCGATATGGGGCCGGATCTTGACGAAGGCATCCATGAAATCCCAGCCGTCCATCACGGGCATGTTGAGATCCAGCAGAATAACGTCGGGCAGTTCGTCGAGGTTGTGGGCATTCTCAAAAATGAAACGCATCGCCTGCTCGCCGTCGGAGAACATCAGCACTTTGCGCGCGTAGTTCTTCCTAGTGATTTTCATCCAAGTTATCTTCTGAAACACGCGATCATCGTCGATGATCGCCACAATGTCCCCTCTGGCCTTCATGAGTTGTTGGGCAGGTAGATGGTAAAGATGGTTCCCTCGTCCACTCTGGAACTCACCGTGATTGAACCCTTCATGGCCTCGACTTGCGCCTTGATCATGAACAGACCCACGCCGCGGCAACCCTCCGCCTGATGGAAGCGCTGCTTCAAACCGAAGAGCTTGCGCCCGTGGCGGGACATGTCGATACCCAGTCCGTTGTCCGCAAAGCGCAGAACAGTGTGGTTCTTGAACTGTTCGCTCTCGAAGCGGATATGCGGCGAGCGGTCCGGCGAGCGGAAGCGCAGCGCGTTTGACAAAAGGTTGCGCAGTATGCCTTCCAGATACGGCGTGTAGGCCAGAACGCTCGGGCAGGCGTCCAGATGGGTCTCTATCTGCGCGTTTTCCCTATCGATGCGGCGGGAGAAAGCTTCCTGCACCCCTTCAAACAGCGGGGCAAGCATCACAGGTTCCATCACCACGTCCGGGCGGCGCTTCACGTTGAGCACCTCGTTGAGCGTGTCCAGCGTGTCCAGAAGGTCGCGCGCTAGGTCGCCGATGTTGTCCAGAACGAAGCTGGCGTTTTCCTCCGTCGGCTCCTGCCTGTACAGGTCCATCAGGGACACGATGCTTGTTACAGGACTGCGAAGATCGTGTGCCGTAATGAAAGAGTATGAGGCAAGTTCCTCGTTGCGGCTGTCCAACGCCTCCATCACCGAGCGTAGGCTCTCTTCAAGTCTCTTGCGATCGGTTATATCTATATGAGTGCCGAGAATCTTCACGGCATGCCCGTCGGCAGCCTTCTCCACGATGCGCGCGTTGGAGAGCATCCATATCGAGCCGCCGCCGCGATGTCTGTAACGGACCTCCAGCCGGTACGGCAGCCTGCCGCCGGAAGTGACGTGGTTGCGCATCGCCATCATGGCGCGCGGCACATCGTCGGCGTCCAACATGGACATCCACTCCTGCTGCGTCATGGGCTTGGGCGGTTCGGAAAAACCCAGCGCCTTTGAGAAACTCGGGGAAAACTCCACCCGGTTATCTTCCGGGTACCACTCCCAGTAACTCGTCACCGCCCCTTCGAGAACCTCTTTGGCCAACATCTCACCGCCTGCATTGGAGCGCGAAAGCCCCTTTTGCAGGATGGAGTCAGACGTTCGCAGTTGTTGGGCCATCATTGGAGTAGGAGAGTTATATGCCCGAAGGGGGAAGACGGTACTTGAGCGTTGGCAGCAGAAAGACACTTACACCA
>JBAZHO010000272.1:0-3478 GCA_041652375.1 Opitutales bacterium
CCATGACGGTCCTGATGAAGCCGGGGCCGGGGCGGGCCAGAAAGTAGAGCTTTTCCGCAAGGGCTTGTCCGAGGCTCGTTTCGCCTTCGCCGCGCGGCAGCGTCACGGGCTCGTCGCCGGACAGCGACAGAAGCGAGAGCAGTTCCGCCACGTCCGCCGGGTCGTTGCGGGCATACACGCCGAGGCTGTCGCCGCAGACGTAGGCGGGTCCGTCCGGGCCGAGTTCGACTTCGATGTGGACGCTGTCCTTGTCCGCGACGGGTCCGCCGAGGGGGCGGATTATCGACGCCTTGGCGGGGAAAGGTTGTTTTGGCCCGTAAGCAGGCTTGTCGAGGCTGTCCGTCATGGATTATACGTGCTTGGATACACAGGAGTCGTGAATGGGCCGCCGGATTCCCCGGAGCCACTTTGCGAAGCCCGCAGTCAGGTAGCGATTACCGAGCTGGAGTAGTAGCATGGACAGTCAGGAAGACCAGATCAGAATACATAAGTACATCGCGGAGATGGGCCTATGCTCACGCCGCGCGGCGGAACAGCTTATCCGCGACGGCCTTGTGACCGTGGACGGCAAGACGGCCATCATCGGACAGAAGGTGGACCCGCAGCTTCAGCGCGTGGTCGTGGAGGGCCGCACGCTAAAGCCGACGCAGAAACCGGCCATCGTCACGCTGCTGATGAACAAGCCACGCGGCGTTCTCTGCACCAACGACGATCCCTTCGAGGGCCGCACGGTGTTCGACATCCTGCCGCCCATGTTCGCCAAGACCCGCCTGTTCTGCGCCGGGCGTCTGGACAAGGACAGCGAGGGCATGCTCATCCTGACAAGCGACGGCGCGCTCGCGCAGAAGCTCATGCACCCGGCCCGCCGCGTCATCAAACGCTATCGCGTGCTGCTTACCAAGCCCATCACCCCGGTTCACATCAAGGTGCTGCTCAACGGCATAGAGGTCGAGGGCGAGCGTCTTAGCGCGGAGAAGATCATCGTGATCAAGCGCAGCATGGCCCCGGAGCGCGACCTTGAAATCCACCTTGAGCACGGGCGCAAGCGCGAGATCAGGCGCATGATGGAGGCCCTCGGCTACTACGTGGAGCGGCTGGCCCGCTTCCAGATCGGCAGGCTCGTCCTGCGCGGCGTTGGTCCCGGCCATGTCAAGCAGCTATCCAAGGCAGAGATCGAAATGCTCTTGCGCTAAGTAGCGCCCAACCTTTTCCCTTGTTTTATGACAATCATCGACGGAAACAGCATCTCCAGCCAGATCGTTGAGGAACTGCGCGCCGAAGTGAGCCAGCTTCCCGCTGACGAGCGCCCCTGCATACACCTTGTCCGCGTGGGCGAGGACCCCGCCTCCGTGTCCTACGTCCGCAAGAAGCAGGAGACGGCGGCGAAGATCGGCATGAAGGGCATCGTGACCGTGCTGCCGGAGGCTACGACGCAGGCCGAACTTTTCGCGCTTCTGGACCAGCTCAACGCGGACCGCTCCGTGCACGGCATCCTCGTGCAGGCTCCGCTTCCCAAGCACATGAGCGAGCGGGCCGTCTTCAACCGCATCTGCGCGGACAAGGACGTGGACGGACTCAGCTCCGCGAACCTTGGCCGCCTCGTGCAGGACGACCCGACCGGATTTGCCTCGTGCACCCCGTCGGGCATCGTGGAACTGCTGCGCCGCACGGGCATCTCGCCCACGGGCAGGCACGTCGTCGTGCTGGGGCGCAGTCTGCTCGTCGGCAAGCCCGTCGCCCTGCTCATGCTTCAGAAAGGCCCGCTGGCCGACGCCACCGTTACGGTGTGCCACTCGCGCACCAAGGACCTCGCCTCCGTGACCAGACAGGCGGACATACTCATCGCCGCCATCGGAAAAGCGCGTTTCGTCACGGCGGACATGGTGAAGCCCGGCTGCGTGGTGATCGACGTGGGCATCAACCGCATCGCCGACGCGACGCGCAAGAGCGGCTCTCGTCTTGTCGGCGACGTGGATTTCGACGCCGTGGCCCCGATTACTGAGGCCATCACCCCGGTTCCCGGCGGTGTCGGGCCGATGACTGTTGCAATGTTGATGAAAAACACCTTGAAAGCGTACCGGATGAGTAGATGCTAGAGGCGTCGTTGTAAGTGAACAAGCCCCCGACAATACTAGTAGTTGACGATCAGCCCGTTAATGTCCGCATTCTTCAGCGCAAGCTGGAGAAGGAGGGCCTTAAAGTGGTTACGGCTGGCTGTGGAGAAGAGGCGCTTGATTCCATCGCCATTTCCAGACCTTCGCTCGTGCTTTTGGACGTAGTGATGCCGGGCATGGACGGGATGGAAGTCTGCCGCCGTCTGCGCGAGATGCCGGGCACGGAGGATCTTCCGGTCATATTCATCACCGCCAAGGACAGCCGCGAGAACAAGCTCGCGGGCCTGAACGCGGGCGGGTCCGACTACATCACCAAGCCCATCGACTTGGACGAGACGCTGGCCCGCGTGAACACGCAGCTTCACATCCGCGAGAACCACCGCAAGAACCTCGACCTTCAGAGCCGCCTCGCGGACGCCCGGCAGGCCGCCGCCGTGGGCGCCATCACGCAGGGCATCGCGCACAACCTGAACAACCTCATGGGCGTCGTCGTGGGTTACGTGGACCTTCTCAAGACCGCGTCGGACAACCCGGCCCTCGTGCGCCGCTCCAGCGAGCTGATCGACAAGGCCGTGAAGCGCATGGTCAAGATCGTGCAGCAGCTATCCACAATCGCCACGGACGAGAAGCCGCACATCATGCGGGTTCCTCTGGACGATTCCATAGAGGGTGCCATCCGCCGCTTCGTGGCGGACTACAAGGTTCCCGCGCAGGTGCGCGTGATCAACCCGAAGCCGGGCATGATGATCGACACCAACATCGAGACTTTCGAGGAAGTGCTGGGCCGTATCCTAATCAACGCGTGGGAAAGCTATGCCGACCGCGCCCAGTCTTTCGAGCGCGAAGTGGAACTGGAAGTCATCCCGCCCGGCGAGGACGACATGTTGCAGATTCGCGTCAACGACCGTGGGCAGGGCATCGACCCCGAGGTCGAGGACCACGTTTTCGAGCCTTTCATCTCCGGCAAGACGGCTGTCGGGCGCGGAATGGGCCTCACCGTGGCGCGGCACGGAATCCGCATGCTGGGCGGGGAAATCCGCCTCGAACACCGGCAGGGCGGCGGCACGACCGCCAGAGTCACCCATCCGATGCAGCAGCAGCAGCGCAGCTTCTAGGCGCGTTTTTCCCCAAACGCTGCCTTGTGCGAAGGGAGGGCGGGGGAGTATCTTTTGGTTATAACGTTTTTCAAACGTTAGCCCAAAAAACGGGAGCAAATATTTAGAGCGATTGCCAAAAGAAAACCGAAATAGAACCCAAAATTTTTATCCGCAGATAAGCAGGGATAAAAAATGGATTGGAAAACCAGAACTTTTTCTTCTCCAATAATCTGCGTAAATCCCTGCTTATCTGCGGATAAAATTCTT
>JBAZHO010000273.1:0-3445 GCA_041652375.1 Opitutales bacterium
ACCAGAGTCCGAACAGCACGTTGACGAGGGAATGATTGGGGTTGATGGTTTTCTCCGGCGTGATGATGGCTGTGATTTCCATCATAAGAATGCATATCAGAAACGAGAAAAGCGGAACGCCGACCAGAAAGGCGTGAACGCTGATTTTGCGCCACGTCGCGTCCTCACCCGCCGAAATGATCATCATGCGCACAAGGTGTGTGCCGAGGGCGCAGCACAGGACGAGGACCAGATTCCCCTGCATCTCCTCTGCCATGTCCCGCCTGCCCATCAGAAAGTTGAGCATGGTCAGGACGATGCCGAAGCAAACCCATGCCCCGATGCTGGACAGGGCATATGAGCGCTTGAAGCGCAGGGATTTTGGAATGAATGCGGAAATGCCCCTCATGGGTGTTTGCTCGAAACATACGGAATGACCGGAGCCTTGCGGGAGCGTTTCCGGTGCGACGGGGAAGGAGTGAAATGGCGGCCCGGACGGAGAAGATTTCAAGTCTTATCAGAACAACAATTTCTCACTGCGACAAACATGCAATCCCCATCCGGGCCGCCGACGAAACAAGTCACTCACTCGTCATCCAAGCTAGCGCACTGAAATCGGCGTGTCCACCCATGCCTGACGTACGGTCTGTTGACGACGACGGACGGTAAAACGGGCTTCCGGCAGGCGTCCGAGCGCCACGAACGCAAATCAAAAACTGATATAATCTCCGGGCTGAACTTGTATTTTGCTAATACGCGACGATTAGTAAGTCAGACATAAGCGTTCCGGTCTTACGAAAAAACCGGGCATACATAATCCCGACAATCCAACAAAAAGGGCAGTTTGCTCAGAGTAACCCATGAGCAACCGTGCATTGATATTCCAGACGGGCGTCATACTTGACGGCCTGTTGTTCTATCGTAGAGAAGCGGAAGGGCCTCGTTGCAAGAGGACCGACACGCTCCATCTGCGCTTTTTCTCGCCCCTCCCCACGGAATGGCGGGCACGGGATCGTCTGGAGAGGCTTGTGGACAGCATATACGCGGCTGCGCTCGCTCCGGGCTGGACGGTGGCGTTCGAGCTTTCGCACGTCGAGTCCGCGCCGGAGTCCATGCGCGGGATGGCGGAGCGCTTCCTGCCTGTTCCGGCGCAAGGCGACGCAGGCGACGACGGGGTTTCCGGCGTGGACGAGGTGGCCTGAGCCGGGTGCGATTCCCGCAAGCAACCCGGGATCAAGGACATTTGATATAGCGATGTCCAAATGTCCGCCGAAATTACAGACAAAGAGTTTATCCGCAGATTACACGGATTTCCACAGATTATTCAGAAACACAGAGTTCATTTTTTTATAGTAGTTCCATTTGGCTTGTGGACACTTCTGGCAGCGCTGCAGGCGCGGCCTTCTGGCCTGTAATGCGGAAAGAGGGCCGCGCTTGTATGTCTTCTTCTGTGGCTCTTTGCGAGAATGGGAATAAAACTCGTCGGAGCAAAGAGCCACTCCGGTCTGGGCGAGGTCGTGCCGTTGGCGCTATGGGAGAATGTCCAGATGTTGATCGAAACCACTATATCACCGTGCGCAGGGCCATGCCGTTTGCGCAGTCCGGCCTGTCAGCGCCTGCGGTTTCTCGTCCTGTTTACACTCCGTCGTAAGCCTCGCGGAAGATGCGGCGGGCGTCGTCCAGCGTGATCTTGTTCGGGTTCACGTTCAGCAGGCGCGTCACGGTCATCACGTTCACGGACATGGCTTCGAGGTCGCTTTCGGGAATCCCGGCTTCCTTCAGCGACATGGGCAGGCCGAGGTCGCGCTTGAGCTGTTGCACGGCGGGGATGAGGGCGTAGGCGTCGCGGCGTCTGCAGAAGGCTTCGGCGATTTCGGCCACGCGCTCCTCGTTGCCGGGTATGTTGTGGCGGAACACGGGGGCGAACATCAGGCTGTTGGCCAGCCCGTGCGGCACGTGGTGCATCCCGCCCAGCGGGTATGCGAAGGCGTGCACGGCGGTGACGGACGCGTTGCCGAAGGCGAGGCCCGCGAAGAGGCTCGCCATGAGCATGTTTTCGCGCGCTGCGGCGTTGGTCGGGTCTTTGTGGGCGAGGCGCAGGTTTTGCGAGATGAGCTTCACCGCCGTCAGGCCCATGACGTCGCTGTAAGGATTGCGGCGCAGCGAAAGGTGGGATTCCGACGCGTGACAGAGCGCGTCCATGCCCGTTGCCGCCGTGACGGAGGGCGGCATGGAGTAGGTCATTTCGGGAATCAGAAAGGCGTAGTCGGGCACGATCTGGCGGGAGCACACGGCGGCTTTCATCCGCGCCTCGGTGTCCGTCAGGATGGAGTAGATGGTCACTTCGCTGGCCGTGCCCGCCGTGGTCGGGACCATCAGCAGCGGTATTGTGCGACGGGGGACGAGTTCGTTGCCCACGAGGTCCGCTGCCCGCATGTCGTGATTGGCGAGAATGGAGACGATCTTCGCCGCATCCAGAGGGCTGCCGCCGCCGACGCCGATCACGCAGTCCGTGGCGAATGCGCGCGCCTTGGCGCTCATGTCCTCCACGAGCGCGAGGCTGGGGTCCGCGCTGGTGTCCGAGTAAACGTGCACGGCGCGTCCGTCGGCTTCCGCTATCGCCTTGAGCGCGGCAAATCCGGCGCTCTTGCCCACGTGCGGCCCGGTGACGATGAACACGCGCCTTGCGCCCAGTTCCGCGAGCACCTTTGCAAGAGCCGGTGCGGCATCGGACCCGGAGTAAATTTCAGGCATGCGGTAAAGGATCATGGAAGGAAAGAGTAAGAATTTTTATCCACAGATTACACAGATTTTCACAGATTATAAGAATTTGAATAAGAATATTTAACCGCAGGTAAACGCGGATATGTTTGGTTTATGTCTTGTCCGGGTTCTATATCCCTTTGCCGAACTGCACGGCTTGTTCGTCGGTCACGTAGCGGATGAAGCCTCGGCCCGCCGGTTTGCCGTTGCCGGATAGGCCGCAGCCGCCGAAGGGCAGGACCGAGGGCGAGAAGGTCGTAGGGATGTTGGCGTAAAGGTTGCCCACGTCGAGTTCCGCGCCGATTTCCTCGAAGCGCGCGCGGCTGCTGGTGTAGATGCTCGCGGCGAGTCCGAAGGGGGCGGCGTTGTGCAGGGCGAGGATTTCGTCGTCGCTCGCTGCCGTGAAAACGTCCAGCAGGGGCGCAAAGATTTCCTTGTCCATGATCGGGCATTTCATGCCGCTTTCAAAGTCCCGCCAGATGCGCGCCGCCGGGCGGACGTAGTAGCCGGGGCGGCCTTCAAATTCGTTCATCACTTCCCCCTTGAGCAGCCATTCGCCGCCCGAAGCGAGGTTGTTCGCGTATCGCTTGTGCGCCGCCTCGTTGACCAGTACGCCCAGCGTGGTCGTCGCGGCGCAAGGGTCGCCCGGCTGAAAGCGTTTGAACTCCTCCACGAGGCATTCGCAGAACGCTTCGACCTTGGA
>JBAZHO010000274.1:0-3436 GCA_041652375.1 Opitutales bacterium
CGCCCTTGCCAACCCGCTTTCCGGCGACCAGAGCCACCTGCGCCCGAGCATCGTTCCGGGCCTGCTGGACAACCTGCGCTTGAACCAGTCGCGCGGCAACGACGTGGCGGGCCTGTTCGAGCTTGGGCGCGTATTCCGCGAACAGGGCGGCAAGCTCTGGGAGCACATGTCCGTGGGTCTGGTGATGGCGTCCGAACGCGACCAGCAGTGGAGCAAGCCCAAGACGACGGACTTTTTCGACGCTTCAGCGGTGGCGCTGGACTTGTTGCGCATCGGCGGTGTGAAGGCCGAGTCGAAGTCGCTCAAGCCTCTCGGCGCTTCGTCCGTGTGGCAGGAGGGGCACTGCGCACAGTTTGCCAATCCGGCCTTTTCCATGCGCTGCGGTCTGCTGGACCTAGCCATGACGCAGAATCTGGGCCTGAAAGGCGCGGTGTACGCCGTGGAGATTTCCTTCGCCCCGGCCTATCTGGAAAAGACCCTGTCCGGCGGCGTGAGCTACAAATACAAGGCCCTCGGCCAGCAGCCCGCTGCCACGAGGGACATAGCCCTTCTGGTTCCGGACGGCTCGACTGCCGCGATGGTGGAGGGCGCCCTGTCCAAGGCCGCCCTGAAAGCCCTCGCTGGCGCGGAGTTCGAGATGGAGAGCGTCCGCTTGTTCGATCTTTACGAGGGCAAGGGCCTGCCGGAAGGGCACAAGTCCCTCGCCTTCACGATGACCTTCCGTTCCGCCGCGCGCACGCTTACGGACGTCGAGGTGAACGAGGTGTTCGAGCGCACGCAGAAAAATCTCGCCGATGCGGGCATTCAGGTAAGGGCCTGAGTCGCGTGAATACTTCCCGGAATTCGGGCCGGACGCGAAAATCACGCGCCCGGCCCGTTCTATTCTTCAGGGCTTTGTAAAGATATTGTAAAGATTGCTTCACCGGCCTTGTGCGCGTGGAGTAGGGGCCGAAAGTCATCCAATATGACTGGTGATCTTGTGCCGCTAGGTTTTCTATAGCGGCATAGGAGTATTGATATTATACCGATCTGATAGCGCGCGATTGGTTGTGTTTTGTTTCTAGTTTGTAACATAATGCGCGTGAAAAACACAGCCGGTTCAGTTAGTGTCAGAATGTTAATCCGACTCGCTTGTGAATGTTTGAACCTCTCTCCATGCCGGGCCTGATGGCGCAGGTTGATCAGACCGATCTGCGCTCGCTTGTCGATTGCAGTTACAGCATACATCTGGATGCCACGCTGGAGGAATCCCACCGGGCCTTCCAGAAGCATGGGCACGAGTTCATGGCCGTCGTGGAAGGGGAGCGCCTGCGGGGCATTTGTTCGCGCAGCGGCATAGGCATGATCCTCGGCTCCCGCTTCGGGTTCTCGATATTTTCCAAGAAGCCCATTTCGGAGCACATGCTGCCGTCGCCCGTGATAATCCGCGTGGGCACGCCCTTGCGCAGCGTGCTGGACACGGTGTTTTCCCGCGCCAGCGACGAGTTCTACGACGACATAGCCCTCGTTGACGAAAGGGATGCTTTCGCCGGGTTGATTCAGGTGCATTCGCTGGTGAAGCTTCAGCACCGCATGTTGCTTGAGAAGCTCAATCAGGTGGAGATGCAGGAGCGCAACCTGCGGTCCGCCAATCATCAGCTTGAGAAGCTGGCTGGCGAGATCAACGCTGCCAACGCGGACCTTGCCCGCGCAAGGGACATGGCGCTGGAGGGAACCCGCATGAAGAGCGAGTTTCTGGCCAACATGAGCCACGAGATCCGCACGCCCATGAACGGCGTCATCGGCATGGTGAACCTGCTCATGGAGACGCCCCTGACGCCGGAGCAGATGATGTTCTCCAAGACTTTGCGCAGCAGCGGAGAGTCCTTGCTGGACATAATCAACGACATTCTGGACTTTTCCAAGATCGAGGCTGGCAAGATGGACGTCAGCAAGCACGAGTTCAACATCCGGGAGGTGCTGGAGAGCAGCGTCCACCTGCTCGTGGAGCGCGCCGCAGCCAAGGATATCGAGCTTATCTGGGACATAGACTCCGGCGTGCCGCTGAAGGCCGTCGGGGATTCCACGCGCGTGCGGCAGATTCTGGTCAACCTCGTGGGCAACGCGGTCAAGTTCACGAACGAGGGCGAGGTTGTCGTCGTCGCTTCCTTCCGCGAGAGGGACGGCGTGTTGAGGATAGAGGTGCGGGATACCGGGCCGGGCATCCCGGAGTCCGTCCTGCACAGGCTTTTCACCCCTTTCACGCAGGCGGACGGTTCCACCACGCGCAAACACGGGGGCACGGGTCTGGGTTTGTCCATTTCCAAGCGTCTCGCGGAGCTTATGGAAGGGCGGATCGGCTGTTCCAGCGTGGTCGGGTCCGGTTCGGTGTTCTGGTTCGAGGTTCCGCTGGGCAAGGTGGAGAGTTCCGCGCACATGCCGGGGCATGATTTCGGCTCGCAGAGGGTTCTTGTCGTGGACGACAACAGGACGCTGCGGGAGGTGTTCAGTCGGCATCTCAGCCTTTCCAACCTGCGCTGCGTGGCCGTGGGCACGGTGCAGGAGGCGCGTCTGGAACTGGTTTCAGCTCACGCGGAAGGGGACCCGTTCATGTTCATGCTTGTGGACTTGGGCGAAAGTTCCGTCGAGGCGGAGAATTTCTGCTCTTCCATACGCGACGACAGGCGCTTCGACGGCCTGAACATCATCGGGATGGCCGTGGTGGGGCGCGTCAGTCATGCGACACTTTCGGAGCGCAACGTCATCACGCGCCACCTCTACAAGCCGATCCGTTTCGTCGATTTGTGCTCCTGCATGGACGGACTTACAAAAGCCGCCCGCGATGATGCCGGGGACGTGGTGAGGCGCGACTCGATGGAGTCGGCGTCTTTGCGGCCTTTGCACGTGCTTATCGTCGAGGATACTCTTACCAATCAGGTCGTCGCCCGCATGATGGTGGAGAAGATCGGCCACAAGTGCATGGTGGTGGCCAACGGACTGGAGGCGCTGGAGGCATTGCGCAGGCATCACTTCGACTGCGTGCTCATGGATTGCATGATGCCGGAAATGGACGGTTTCGAGACCACGAGGCGCATCCGGTCCGGTTTCTGCGGCGACGGGCCGCAGGATGTCCATATAATCGCCATGACGGCCAACGCCATGCGCGGCGACCGCGAGCGTTGCATCGACTCGGGCATGGACGAGTATATTTCCAAGCCAATCAGGCGTCCGGAACTGGTGGCCCGCTTGGAAAACGCCCAGAAGCTTCTCTACGCCTAGGGCTTATAGTAGTTCCATTTGACTTGTGGACACTTCTGGCAGCGCTGAAGGCGCGGCCCTCTGGCCTGTAATGCGGTTGCCATAAGTCGGCCAATTTGAAGCCGCAGGACGAACGCGTGCCTCACCGGACGGCTCGGAGAGCCGTCCCTACCTTTAAGACGGTTATCGCATTGATATC
>JBAZHO010000275.1:0-3435 GCA_041652375.1 Opitutales bacterium
CTGGGTGGCCCACCACGTGAGGGCGAGGTTGAGCGGCATCGGGCTTGGCCCGCGTGGGTTGCGGAAGTATTCCGGCATGGCGTGCTTCCACCATGCCTTCACGCCGTTGATCAGTTGGTCCGCGTTGGGGCAGGCGTAGCCGCGAATGCCCTGAAAGATGCTGAACGCGTCCATGTTAAGCCGCTTGGCGTACGTGGACACGATCGAGGCGGTCTTGCCGCGCTTGAGCACCTCCTTGAAGAAAAGTTCGGCATTGAAGCAGCGCTTGGCCCGCTCCGTATCCGCCCCGGAGGCGTCCGGCGCGGAGGCGCGGGCCTTGACCTTGGCGACGAGATCAGCGTCGAGGATGATGCGCCGCTCCATTGACTTGGTCTCGTTGCCCACGCCGGGGAAGTCCAGTATGTCGGCGTCCTTCAAATACTCCTTCAGCGCGTTGGTCCGCTGCGGCGCGTCCTTGAAGGGGTGGTCCTGAAGGTTGGCGATGTTGATCGGGACGACAAGTTCCCATACCAGACCCTGATAAATGCAGAACTGCTCCGGTGTCTCGCCAAGGCGGTTGCGCAGCCCCGGCGCACACTCGACGATTATGTCCCCGCCCTCCTCGCGCCAGCCGAGTTTTGAAATAAGGGACTTGAGGATTGCCTCCGGGGCCTTCGGATTGTCGGGCATCGGGGCGAAGCTGATGCTGCACGCGCCCATGTTCAGGAACAGGGCCGTGGCCTCCAGCGAACAGAAGACCGTCTTGCCTTCCCATGCGCCGCCCGCACCCAGACAGGCGCGGTAGGTATCCGTCATGCTGCGGTAATAGGCGGTGATCTGCCCGAAGCCGTCCCATAGGATTTCGGCGGCGAAGGCCAGCGTGGCGTCGCGGCTCTGGAGCAGCGTCGGCTCCTCCATCAGGGAACGCAGCGCGCTGTCCAGTTCCCCGGAATCCGCGCCCAGTCCCCGGAACATCGGATCGTCGGATTCCGCCAGATCGCCCAGAACTTCGCAAAAATCGTGCAGGCATTCGCAGGCGTCGCGGTTGGCCACGGGGTCGCGCGGCGGCGGGTTGAGCCGGACGAAAGCCTTTATCTTCTGGCGCAGCAGGTCGAGGTTCCACTTCGTGCTGTCGCCCTGCAAGGGGCCGAAGCACTCCGTGCTGTAGCCGCGCGCCAGCGCGTGCCAGAGGTCGCGCGGGGTGACCATCTTCAGGTCCACCGGATAGAGCGGATACTTCACCTTCATCGTGCCGGGCGTTCCATCGACGGAACCCGGTATGAAGCGGCTAAGGCAGGAGGACCCGTCCATGCCCTTGTTGTAGGGGTTGAGCACCTTGCGCGTCAGAAAGTAAGGCAGGTCCTCGGGTTTTTCCACCATCGGGGCCATGAAGCAGAAGCCGTTGCCGCCGGGCCAGTGCAGGCCCGTGCCGAGGCCCGTCTCCTCCTCGGTCTGCGGGATTCCGGCGGAACCGTCGATATATGCCGAAATGAGCGTGGACTTGCCGGTCTGTGACGGCCCCCATATCGCCATGGCGGGACGCGGTTGTCCCAGAGCGTCGCATATCGAGTCGGCATCCTTGGCCATACGATAGAGCTGGTTGAGCCATCCCGATATGGGAAGCTCGTGGCTGCCGGAGCGTTTGCTGCCCCAGTTCCAGTACCAGTCGATCAAACCTTGGGCAAGCCCTTGAATTTCTCCTTCTTTCATCATCAAGAACGATTTCCAGTCTGGAGGATGATGATTTGTGAGCAACATTAAAGATTGAAAACGCCCACCTATTCCTCCATCATCGATAATGATCGAAGCAATATTGTCCATGCTTCGGATATTCGGTTTAATCTTAACCTGACGGTTCGTTATGACTATACCTCTGCGAACAATTACGATTTTCGCCTTTTCACTGCTTCTTGCCGGAAACCTCCGGGCCAAGGACATTTACGAGTCCGACATCAAGGAGGAGCAGCGCATCGCCACCTTCACGATATCGAGCGCGAACAACGACTTGGAGCAGGCCTCCGTGGCCTACTCGCGCAGTATGAACAATCTCGCGTGGGTGTATATCACCGACTGCGGCGTGAAGCTCGACGGCATCAAGGGCAAGCTGAAGGGGCACGAGGAACGCATCGCCAAGGCGTTGAACTTCCTCGGTTTCGGCCTCTCATCCAGCAGCCGCCAGAAGCTGATGGACTCATTTTTCAAGATCAAGGACAACATCACGAGCGCTTACGTCAAAATGAACGCCGTGGAAAAGGACGTCGGCGCGAAGCTGGGCGTTGACGTGGCATGGGTCCGCCAGATGCTCTCGGCCCTCAAAGCCGCCTGCGAGACGACTCAGGATCAGGCATTCTGCGACGCCTACCAGAAGGCCAAGGCCGCCATAGACAGGGGCGACATCGTGGAGGTCAACAACATCCTCAACGGCGTTTACGGCAAGCTCAAGGCCGTGCAGGGCGCAGACCCCTCAATCGACGTTCCCTCCTCCGGCCCGCAAGTGCAGCCCAAGGCGCAGTCCGGCGGCGCTTCATCCAACGTGTCGCAGGACCAGATGGACGAGATCGCCAGCGTAATGGAAGCCCTTCAGACCGCCTGCGACAACGGCAACGCAGCCGCGTGCGAAAAGCTCGCCATGCTCAAGAAGCTCGTGGACTCGCGCGATTTCAGCGGCGCGGCACAGCTTGTGGGCCAGATCAAGAACGACCCGCAGATGAAGGCCATCGTAAGCGGCTCGTCTATGGGCGGCGGCGGCGGCGCGGACAACATGTCCGGCATGGGCGGCGGCAAGCGGTCCACGCAAGGCTCCGTGCCCGTGATCGTTGACGGCGAGGAACTGGTGTTCGTAAACGGAACCGCGATCAAGACTGTCTATGCGGGCAAGCGTCTCAAGAAAGAGACCGTGCTCAAGCTCAAGGACATGGACGCGCAGCCCCCCTACGAAGTCGTTTCGACCCGCGACTGGAACTTCTCCATCGCAAGCACGCAGAAGCAGTCCTCCGCCACAGTTTACGTCGTCGAGTTCAACATCGCCGAACAGGGCGGGCGCGACGAGTACACCGTCAGCGGCTGGACAGTGCGCAGCCCGGACGGTTCCGTGTTCGCCAGCGGCAAGGACATGCCCTTCCAAGTCAACTTCACCGCTTCCGGCTCCTACGTCGTGGAAGTCACGGGCAAGACCGATCTTGGTTCGGAATTCACGATCAAGTCCAGCATCCAGATATCCCTCTAGCGTGCTGCAGACATGACGCGCGAGGAAATAGGCATCTTTCTGAATCTGGACGAATCGTTCGGGTGGAAGGATGTGGAGCAGGCGTATGCCCAGCTCCGGGAAAACGCGCGCAAAAAAATCGACAACGCGGGGTCCAAAGTCGAGCGGCGGATGGAGAAGGACGCCCTCAGGACCATCGAATCCAACGCCGACGACATCGCTCGCTTCGTGGCCCGGGAAAAGGCCCACGA
>JBAZHO010000276.1:0-3431 GCA_041652375.1 Opitutales bacterium
GGGGATCAGGTTATGGATCGGGCAGCCCGTGGCCATGCCGCCGATAACCATGCCGATGTGGCAGAACGGAGTGCCGCAGTCCATGCAACGCGCCGCCTGAGTGCGAACCTTGGCGTCGTCGCGCTCGGCGTGTATCTCGCGCCAGTCCTTGAGCCGCTCCTCGGCGGAACGGTCCGGGATGGGTTGACGCTTGAATTCAAGAAAACCGGTTGGCTTGCCCATGATTTTGAATGGCTGGAAATGTTACTGTGATTTGCTTGTCGGGCCGCGTTCTAGTGCCCCGCCTTCGTGTTGGCCTCGAATGCCATCAGAACGGCCTCGTCGCCCTTGTGTCCGCTTGCCTCGGCCTCCTTCATGGCGTTGAGCATGCGCTCGTAATCCTGAGGCATGACCTTGCAGAACTTCGCCACGGATTCGGCCCAGCCGTCCAGTATGCGCTGGCCGAGCTTGCTGCCCGTCAGCTCCACATGGCGCTGTATGCGCGCGCGGACCGCCTCGATTTCGGCGTCCTCGCACTCGACGAGGCGGTAGAGGTTGACCATTGCGGTGTTCAGCTTGCTGGCGAAGTCGCCCGCAGCGTCCAGCACATAGGCGACGCCGCCGCTCATGCCCGCCGCGAAGTTGCGCCCCGTGCCGCCGAGGCAGATCACGCTGCCCCCGGTCATGTATTCGCAGGCATGGTCGCCCACGCCCTCGATGACCGCGTGCACGCCGCTGTTGCGTACGCAGAAACGCTCGCCCGCGACGCCGCTGATGAAAGACTCGCCGTTGGTCGCGCCGTAGAAGGCCACGTTGCCGACGATGATGTTGTCCTCGGCCACGAAGTCCGCCCGTCCGTCCTTGTGGGGATAGACGATCAGACGCCCGCCCGATAGACCCTTGCCCACGTAGTCGTTGGTGTCGCCCTCGACCTCCAGCGTCATGCCCTTGGGCACGAATGCGCCGAAGCTCTGACCCGCCGAGCCCTTGAACTTGAGGTGGATCGTGCCCTCGGGCAGGCCTGCCGCGCCGTAGCGGCGGGAAATCTCAGCCCCGGTGACGGTTCCGACCACGCGGTTCGTGTTGACGATGGGCATGGACGCCTCGACCTTTTCGGCGCGCTCGACGGCGGGCTTGCACAGGTCCAGAAGCGTCGTGTAGTCCAGCGAGTTCTCAAGCAGGTGCTGCTGGGAAATCTGTCGGAATGTGCCCACGCTGGCCGGGAGTTCCGGTCTGAAGAGAATCTTCGAGTAGTCGAGTCCCTTGGCCTTCCAGTTGTCGGTCTTGGCCATGCGCAGCTTGTCGCAGCGGCCAACCATCTCGTCGATCGTGCGGAAGCCGAGCTTGGCCATGATCTCGCGCAGCTCCTGTGCGACGAACTTCATGAAGTTCACCACATTGTCCGCCGCGCCGTTGAACTTGGCGCGCAGCAACGGGTTCTGCGTCGCCACGCCCACCGGGCAGGTGTTCTTGTGGCAGACGCGCATCATCAGGCAGCCCAGTGTGATGAGCGGGGCCGTGGCGAAACCGAATTCCTCGCCGCCCAGAAGGCAGGCGACGGCCACGTCGCGCCCGGTCTTGAGCTGACCGTCCACTTCGAGATAGACGCGGCTGCGCAGGTCGTTCATCAGCAGGGTCTGGTTCGTCTCGGCAATGCCAAGCTCCCAGGGAGCACCCGCGTGATAGATCGACGACAGGGGGCTTGCGCCCGTGCCGCCGTCGTGACCGGAAATGAGGATCGTGTCGGCCTTGGCCTTCGCCACGCCCGCCGCGATCGTGCCCACGCCGATCTCGCTGACCAGCTTCACGCTGACCCTCGCGCGGTCGTTGGCGTTCTTGAGGTCGTGGATAAGCTCCGCGAGGTCTTCGATGGAGTAAATGTCGTGGTGCGGGGGCGGGGAAATCAGGCCCACGCCGGGGGTCGTGCCGCGAACCTTGGCTATCTGCGGATAGACCTTGTGGCCGGGCAGCTCGCCGCCCTCGCCGGGCTTGGCTCCCTGCGCGATCTTGATCTGGATCTCGTCGCTGTTGACCAGATAGTGACTCGTAACGCCGAAGCGTCCGCTTGCCACCTGCTTGATGGAGCTGCGCTTGGAGTCGCCGTTGGGCAGGGGCTCGAAACGTTCCGGGTCCTCGCCGCCCTCGCCTGTGTTGCTCTTGCCGCCGATGCGGTTCATGGCGACGGCCAGCGCCTCGTGCGCCTCCTTGGAAATGGAGCCGAAGCTCATCGCGCCCGTCTTGAAGCGCTTCAGGATGGCGTCGATCGTTTCGACTTCTTCGAGCGGAACGGCGTTGGATTCGTCGAACTTGAACTCCATCAGGCCGCGCAACGTGCAAAGGCGGTCCGCCTGATCGTCCACAAGGCGGCTGTATTCGCGGAATACCTCCATGCTGCCAAGGCGCGTGGCCTTTTGCAGCAGGTGGATTGTCTGCGGGTTGAAAAGGTGCGTCTCGCCGCCGTCGCGCCACTGGAAGATGCCGCCGGTTTCAAGCTCGTCGTTCTCCACTTCGCGGTCCTTCCACGCGCGATCGTGGCGGGCGCGGGCCTCGGCGGAAATCTCGTCAAGGCCGATGCCTTCCACGCGGCTGGACGTCCATGTGAAATACTTGTCGATGAGGACCTTCTTCAGGCCG
The DNA here is from genome assembly GCA_041652375.1 of Opitutales bacterium. Taxonomy (GTDB): domain Bacteria; phylum Verrucomicrobiota; class Verrucomicrobiia; order Opitutales; family Oceanipulchritudinaceae; genus Verruco-01. The sequence goes on from JBAZHO010000276.1 coordinate 2,614, forward strand.
ATGGCTTCGAAGATCTGCGCCCCGCGATAGCTGGCCACCGTGGAAATGCCCATCTTGGACATCGTCTTGGTGACGCCCTTGATCGTGCCCTTCATGAAGTTGTGTACGGCCTTGTCCGGGGCGTGGGAAATCTCGCCGTTGGCGCACATGGCGCGTATGCAACGCTCCGCCATGTAGGGGTTGATGACCGTCGCGCCGTAGCCCAGCAGCAGGGAGAAGTGCATGACCTCGCGCGGCTCGCCGCTCTCCAGCACGATGGACACGCGGGTGCGCGCCCCGCTGCGGATGAGGTGGTGATGCAGGCCCGCGACGGCCAGCAGCGCCGGGATCGGGGCCTTGTCCGGGCCGAGTCCGCGATCCGAAAGGATGAGGATGTTCGCGCCGCCTTCGATGACGGCGTCCGCCGCCGCGAACAGGCCGTCAAGAGCCGCTTCTAGCGCCTTGCCGTCCGGGCCGGGGGTGAAGAGTATGGGCAGCGTGGCGCTCTTGAAGCCTTGCAGCTTCACGTCGCGCAGGCGCTCCAGTTCCTCGTTATCCACGAGCGGGCTTTCGAGGCGGATCATCCGGCAGTTGTCCGGGCCGGGCTTGATGAGGTCGCCCTCGGAACCGACGAAAGTGACGGACGCGGTGATCAGTTCCTCGCGGATCGGGTCGATCGGCGGGTTCGTGACCTGCGCGAAAAGCTGCTTGAAGTAATTGTAGAGCAGCACCGGGCGCTTCGAGAACACGGCCAGAGGCGTGTCGTTGCCCATCGAGCCGAGGGGCTGCGCGCCAATCTCCGACGTTGGCCCGAGAATGTAGCGCTTGTCCTCGAAAGT
>JBAZHO010000277.1:0-3429 GCA_041652375.1 Opitutales bacterium
CATTTTTCAAAAGTCCGCCGAATTACCAGAGAACAAAGAGAAGAGTTTTATCCGCAGATAAGCAGGGATAAAAAAGGGATTAGAAAATCAGAAAGTCTTCTTTTCAATAATCTGCGTAAATCTCTGCTTATCTGCGGATAAAAATTCTGGGTTCTATTTCGGTTTTCTTTTGGAAATCGCTATATAATCATTACCCGGGGTTGCGTGCTCCGCACTTACCCCGGGCTATCTCATGTCGCGCCTACAGCGCTCAGAATGTCCACATATTGATCGAAACCACTATAATAATCGGCATGGTTAAGCTGTATATTGCTGCGCCTGAACCATCTGCCGATTTATTTAGTGAAATGCTCGTTCACATGCTGATTTTTGGAGTCACTTTCGCGACGATTCTGCTCGGTGCCACGTGGTTTTCCGCCGTGACGTGGAGCCGCTTTTCCGGGGTAACGAGCCTTTACTGGATTCTGCTTCCGATGCTGGTTTCGGGGTGTTTTGTGCCCCTGATGTTTCTCAGTTTTTTCAAGAGAAACGGGGTGTTTAACACACTCAGCGTCATAAGCTCCGTCGCGCTCGGATTTCTGAACTATGCGCTGTTTGCCGCGCTGGCCTGCTGGATTGTTTTCGGCATCGCCAAGCTTTTTGGGCTGACGCTGGATATGCGTCTGACCGCACAAGTGTGCTTCGGTTTAGCGCTAATTGTATGCGTGGGCGGCATCGTCAATGCTTCCTATCTGCGCACCGTTCGGGCCACGGTGTATATCCCCAATTTACCGGAGCAATGGCAGGGCAAGGAGGTCGCGCTCGTGAGCGACATCCACGTTGGCAGCATTCGCGGCAGGGCGTTTGTCGCGCGCATCGTTACGAGACTGAACAAGCTCCAGCCGTATGCGGTGTTCATTCCAGGAGACATGTTCGACGGCCCTGAGAGCGACCCGGACCGCGTTATGCAGCCGTGGACGCAGTTACAGGCTCCCGCAGGCGTGTATGTAGTGAGCGGTAATCACGACGAATTTCACAATCGAGATGTCTTGCTGGCCGCGATGAATCGCGTAGGGCTTCGGGTGTTGCACAATGAAAAGGTGTGCGTCGAGGGTTTGCAGATTCTTGGCGTTCTGGACGGTGACACGCGCAACCGGCAGCGTTACGCAGACATTCTGCGCGGGATGAATCTGTCCCCGTCGATGCCGAGCATTCTTCTGGCGCATCAGCCGGACAAGCTCGACATCCCCGAACGGGCGGGCGTGTCCTTGCAGCTTTCCGGCCACACGCATGGCGGCCAGTTCTGGCCTTGGAACCTGATAGTGTCGAGGATGTATGGCCCCTTCGCCTACGGCTTGGGTCGCAAGAGCAACATGCAGGTCTTCACCAGCAACGGAGCAGGCACATGGGGCCCGCCCATGCGGGTCGGCACAAGGTCCGAAATTGTGATTCTGACGCTGGCAAGGGGAGTAACCCCTTGACCCGAGATGCTCCGCATCTCACAGGGACTCGCCCCTACGCCGCGTTTTGTACGCGGCTACCCCCGGTAGATGAGATGACATAGGAGGTGTTGACCGAGTGACTAGGCCGCAGCAGAAGTGATGTTTTTGCGGATTTCGTCGCCTTTTTCGCGCTCGGTTTTTCGCAGGTCGTAGTCGGCCTGAAGGTGCAGCCACATTTCGGGCGACGTGCCGAAGAACGCCGCCAGACGGATTGCATGTTCCGCCGATATGCGCCGCTTGCCGTTCACGATCTCGCTCAATCTTACTGCGGGAATGCCGCAATGCCCGGCAAGTGCCTTCTGAGTCAGGCCGGATGGTTCAATGAATTCCTCGTACAAAATCCGCCCCGGCGGATCGAGTGGTATTAACTCGTCGTTGGTGTTCATGGATCAAAAATCAGTAGTAACAGCAGTAGTAATAATACGCCATCAACTTAATGATAGTCCGTCAGATGCACGTCGTGTGCGTTCCCGTCCCGCCAGCGGAAGCAAATCCGCCATTGGTCGTTCACGCGGATAGAAAATTGCCCAGCCCTTCCGCCCTTGAGGGCTTCTAGCCTGTTGGACGGGGGCGAAAGCAGCTCCTCGATTTTCAGTACAGCATTCAACACGCGCAGCTTGTTCAGAACACGTCGCTGGATGTCCCTCGGGAAGTTCTTCGAATAGAGTCCCCGATATATCCGCTCCGTTTCCCTGTCCGCGAATGTCTCGATCACGAAATTGTGTAATTACACATTTATGTAATCGGCGCAAGGACAAATTACACAAATGTGTAATCACGCTCCCGGTGCAAAAGCGATTCTAATACCGCCCATTACCAAATCTACTGCAAATCCCGATTCCTGCCGTTGCGCGGGGCTGGACTGGTAGTGTATGATGGTCGGACATGGCCGATTCATCCGTCCAGCTCTTCAGCGGCTCGCGCCGCGTCTATGTCAGCGGCTCTCGCGCCGATATCCGCGTTCCCATGCGCGAGGTGGTGCTGCATCCGACGAAGCTGCCGGACGGGACTTTGCGCGAGAACGCCCCTTTCCGCGTCTATGACACTAGCGGACCTTGGGGCGACCCGGACTTTCACCGCGATTCCACCATCGGGCTGCCGCGCATGCGCGAGGGCTGGATCAAGGAACGCGGCGACGTGGACTGCTTCGAGATCGGCGGCACGGCTGCGGACATGACCCCCTGCCCGCTCAAGGGCAAGCGGCAGGTGCTGAGGGCCAAGCCGGGGCGGCGCGTCACGCAGATGCACTACGCGCGGCAGGGCATTATCACGCCGGAGATGGAGTTCGTCGCCATCCGCGAGAACATGCGCCGCCACCACGCCGCGCAGTTCGGCCCGCAGGGACCGGACGTGGACGCCAATTCCCTCGACCACCGTCACCCCGGCATCGGTTTCGGTTGCGCCATTCCAGAGGAAATCACGCCGGAGTTCGTCCGCAGCGAAGTCGCGCGGGGCCGGGCGATTATTTCAGCCAACGTGAACCACGCGGAGGCGGAGCCGATGATCATCGGGCGCAACTTCCTCGTGAAGATCAACACGAACATCGGCAACAGCGCCGTGGCGAGCAGCATCGACGAGGAGGTCGAGAAGATGCGCTGGAGCATCCGCTGGGGCGGCGACACGCTCATGGACCTTTCCACGGGCAAGAACATCCACCAGACGCGCGAGTGGATTCTGCGCAACTGCCCCGTGCCGGTCGGGACGGTGCCGCTTTATCAGGCAATGGAGAAGGTCGGCGGACGCGTGGAAAAACTCACGTGGGAAATCTTCCGCGAGACGGTCCTCGAACAGGCAGAGCAGGGCGTGGACTACATGACCGTGCATGCGGGGGTGCTCAAGGAGTTCATTCCGCTGACGGCGAAGCGCATGACGGGCATCGTCAGCCGAGGCGGCAGCATAATGGCCCGCTGGATGCAGATTTTCGATTCCGAGAATTTTCTCTACACGC
>JBAZHO010000278.1:0-3420 GCA_041652375.1 Opitutales bacterium
GGCGCAACATTCCCGACGGCGAGGTTTATACCGCTCCGGTCAGGGACAGCGTGGAGGGCGTCATCACTTACAACGCGCCGACGGTCTATCAGGGCGAGGGTTTCGAGCGCGTGCGGCTGGAGTTTTCCAAGGGGCGTATCGTCAGGGCCATTTGCTCGGGCAACGAGGAGAAGCTGAACAGGATTCTGGACTCGGACGAGGGGGCGCGTTTCGTGGGCGAGTTCGCAATGGGGTTCAATCCGCATATCTTGAAGCCGATGCGCGATATTCTTTTCGACGAGAAGATCGCGGGTAGTTTCCATTTCACTCCGGGGCAGGCTTACGAGGGCGTGGCGGACAATGGGAATCGCTCTCAGGTTCACTGGGACTTGGTCAACATCCAGCGGCCCGACTGGGGCGGGGGCGAGATTCGTTTCGACGGGGAGACGATCCGGCGCGACGGCTTGTTCATCGTCCCGGATCTCGATCAGCTCAACCCGGACTTCTTGCTGGGCGACTCGCCCTACGACGAGGTCCCCGGCGACAATTCCGACTGGTAAGGGCGGAACGCCCTTAACCTAAGATGCCTCCGGCATCTTGAAGGGCTGCGCCCTTACGGCGACTGCGTGCGCCTATCCCCCCAACACAAGGGGTTGCACCTGCCTGTCCGCTGAAAGGGTCGGGGCGCAAATCGGATTCTGGACTATTTGGATTCGTGTTTGTATCACTTGCCTCATGTTTGACGATTTCATACGTGCTCTTCCCAAGACCGAGATGCATCTGCACATGGAGGGCGCCGAACCTCTCGACGTGCTCCGCAAGCTGGATCCCGTGAAGTATGCCGGGCCGCCCATGTCGTGGGCGCCGGGGTTCCGCTACCCTAGCTTCGAGGCTTTCAACGAGCATCTTCTCGGCATGGCCTGCCCTTGGTACACCAGCCCGGAACGTTACTTCGAATCCGCGCAGATCATTTTCGCGCGTCTTTACAAGGAACAGAACGTGCGCTACGTGGAGACGAGTTTTGCTTCCGGCGTGCTGGAGTTCCTCGGCGTGGACGGCTCCGCCACGGCGGAGGCCATCAAGAGCGCCGCGCCCGATGGGATGGAGGTCCGCGTGTTCATGGGCATCCATCACGACGGTTACACGGAGCGTTCCAAGGCGTTCATCGACGACTGCGTGAACTGGGAGTTTCTGGACGGCGTGGACCTGCACGGCGCGGAAACGATGCCGATGGAGCCGTGGACGGACGTGGTGTGGAAGCGTTTCAACGACGCGGGCAAGATGACCAAGGCGCACGCGGGGGAGTTCTGCGGCCCGGAGTTCATCCGGGAGGTGCTGAGGCGTCTGAACGTGAAACGCATTGAGCACGGCGAGCGCGGCGCGAGGGATCCCGCGCTGCTGGCCGAGATCAAGGCGCGGGGCCTCACGCTGGACCTGTGCCCGATCAGCAACCTGAAGATGGGCGTGGCAAACAGCATCGCCGGCCATTCGCTGCGCACAATTTTCGACGCCGGAGTGCGCTGCACGATCAATACGGACGACCCGACATGCTTCGGCAACACCTTGTTCGACGACTACGAGATCATGGCGCGCGAGGGCGGTTTCACCAAGCGGGAGCTGCTCCAGATAGCCCGCTACGGCTTCGAGGCCGCGCTTGTGACCGATGCGCGGCGCGCGCCTTGGCTGGCGGAACTGGACGCCATCGGAGCGGCGCTGGACGCCGAATAGCGTTCCGTTCAGATTCCTGTCATGGATACGGCATCCACATTTTCCCGCGAGGAGCTGACGCGCTACCACCGGCAGATCATTCTGCCGGGCATGGGACGGTACGGGCAGGAACGGCTCAAGGCGGCTCGCGTGCTGATCGTCGGCATGGGCGGGCTGGGCAGCCCGGTTGCGATGTATCTGGCGGCCTCTGGCGTGGGCACGCTGGGCATTGCGGACTTCGACCGCGTGGAGCTGCACAACCTGCACAGGCAGATCGTTCACGACACTCCGCGCGTGGGCGTACCGAAGGTTGAGAGCGCGATTCAGACGCTCTCGGCCATCAACCCGCACTGCAATTTCGTCCCCCACCCGGAGGGCGTGCGGGCGGAGTCCCTGCCGGGGCTTCTGGGCGGCTACGACGTCGTCGTGGACTGCACGGACAACTTCCCCACCCGCTACATGCTCAACGACGCCGCCGTGCTGGCGAAAAAGCCGCTCGTTTACGGCAGCATTCACCAGTACGAGGGGCAGGCGTCGTTCTTCCACCCGGCGGAGGGCGCGCCCTGCTACCGCTGCCTGTTCCCGGAGATGCCGGACCCGGCCAGCGTGCCCAACTGCGCGGAGGCGGGCGTGATCGGAGCCTTGTGCGGCATCATCGGCAGCATTCAGGCGATGGAGGCGATCAAGTTCATCACCGGCGTGGGCGAGACGCTCGCCGGGCGTCTGCTGGTGATAGACGCCGCGACGATGGCGACGCGCACTTTGAACATCAAGCGTGACCCGACCTGTCCGGTCTGCTCGCGCTGTGCCCGCATAAGAAACATCGTGCCTGCGGAATACGAGTGGAGCTGCGCGGGTCCCAATGAGAATATGTCCGTGAAAAGCGAAATCACATCCCTTGAACTGAAAGAATTTCTCGACGGGCCAAACCCGCCCCTGCTTCTGGATGTGAGGGAGGAGGACGAATGCGCGGTCGGCATGATCGGGGGCGCGATCAACATCCCGATGGCAGAGCTGGGGATGCGCATGCGCGAGCTGTCCCCGGACAGGCTCATCGTGGCCTACTGTCTGTCCGGCCTGCGTTCCATGCGCGCGCAGAAGTTCATGCAGAGCCGGGGCTTCGCACAGGTGCTGAATCTCAGGGGCGGCATCCTGACATGGATACGCGACGTGGACCCGGACATGTCCGCCTATTAGCGGACCGCCGAAACAGCGGAAAACATAGATATTCTGATTTCCAGAAAAAACCCAAACATGAGTAACCGCCGATATTTCGGTTAACTTTGGGCGCTCTAAACTATGCCGATCAGGCCGGAGGGGTCCAGAATCAGGGCTATGGTTCCGTCGCCCAGAATCGCGCCGCCGGCCACTCCGGGCACGCCTTTCATGATCGAGCCGAGGCTCTTGATGACCACTTCCTGCTTGCTGAGCATGTCGTCAACCAGCAGCCCGTAGGGTTTGCCGAAGGTTTCGATGATGACGACGATGCCGTCCCAGTGGTTCTTGATTTCCGTCTCGATGTTGAAGCGTTCGTGCAGGCGGACCAGCGGTATCGTCTTGCCTCGCAGGTCCAGCACTTCCGCCTTGCCCTTGATCTTGGATATCTGGCTTTTTTCCGGGCGCAGGGCGACCTTGACGGATGTGGTGGGCAGGATGAAGCGTTCCTGACCCACGCGCACCACGAGGCCGTCGATGATGGCCGTGGTGAGAGGCAGCTTGATTTTGAAGATCGTG
>JBAZHO010000279.1:0-3402 GCA_041652375.1 Opitutales bacterium
GTTGCTGAACGGGTCCGGCTCGCCGCTGATGTAATAGAAATAATACGCGCCGTCGCAGTCCTGCGGCAGGACCGCCTCCCAAGTGCCCATGTCCACGCGCGCGGCGTCGTGGCTGACGGCGTCGCTATGGTCGGGATTGCGGAAAACGGAAAGCCGCACCGAGCTGGCGCGGGGGGCGAAAATGCGAAACACCGTGTTGCCGTCCGCGAAAAACACGCCCTGCTCATAGCGGGAGTCCACCTCGTGCAGGTATTCTCCCGGCATCATGTGAGCGGATTCCTCGTAGCCGTCCTCGGCCCATATCACGCGGCTCGGCCCGCTGCTGTGGTCCAAAGGCGCGGGCGGACGGAAGGTGAACTGATGATGCCCCGTGCGGTGCGGATGGATGTAGAGATTGTGGTTGCCATCAGCATCCATCGTGATGTTCGGCGCTCCCGTGGGCACCTCCATCCACTCTCCCCTGCCGCTTATGAATTTGAAAGAAACCTTGCCGCGCCCGTAGCAAAGCTGCTTCGGCACGTCCAGAACGTAGTATTGCTGCCCATCGTTGATCAGCTCCGCCAGCCGCCACGCGTCGCCCCCGAAACCGGGATCCCAGCCGTTGAACTCCCCCGCCACATAGACGCCGCACCGTTCGAGGTCGAAGTTCGGATAACGACTCGCGCGAAGGCAGAACGTCACCATAGACCCCTGCGTGTAGTAGCCGCTGACGTCGCCGAACTCCCGCAAGGGAGCCTTCTGCAACTGCTCCAGCGGCTGACCGGGATTGTCCCAGAACAACGGCGGCGGATCGGACTTGGTCCAGTCGCGCGTCAGACTGACGATGCCCGACGTGGAACTGGTCCAGTGCGCGCTGTGGATTCTGCGTTGGATGCGAGACATGCGGAAATGATGAGGCCTTCTGGAATCAGATCGGACAGCAGCGGCCCAACAAAAGCGTTATTCCGCAAGAATGGCAAGGCTGCCGCGAAGGAGCCGGGCCGAAGGGGGGAAACTCATAACGATGTCAATTACGCCAATCGGAGCCGTTCAGGTTTTGTAGCACCAAAGGTGCGGCCTAAGACAGCCCGGACGTTCGGGCGTTGTAGCACCAAAGGTGCGACCTGAGATAGCCCGGGGTGCGCGAAGCAAACCCCGGGGAACCGATATAAAAAACACATTCTGGAGCGCTGCAAGCGCGGCCATCTTTCCGCATGACAAGCCAGAGGGCCGCGCTTGCAGCGCTTGGGGGGAAATATATGTTTGTTTTTCATCATTCCTAGGGTTTGCCCTGAAAGGGCTGCACCCTAGGCTATCACAGGCCGCACCTTCGGCGCTTCAAGAGTGCAACGCGAACATCTAGGCACGGAGGTCTTTCGCCCGTTCTACTTGTCCTGCATGCCCGCGCCCCGAAAATATTCATGACATCGCCCGTATTTCGGGCAGGATGTGTGCTTCCAGCCTATGAAAAAAGTCCTCGTGGCAATGTCGGGGGGCGTGGACAGCGCCGTGGCGGCCCTGCTTCTCAAGGAGCAGGGGTGCGACGTCGCGGGCGCTTACATGAAGAACTGGATCAACGAGGAGAACATCGAGGCGCACTGCCCTTGGGAGGAGGACATCGCCGACGCCCGCGCCGTGGCGGAGCATCTGGGCATCCCCTTCACGGTGTGCAACTTCATCCGCGACTACCGGGAGAGGGTCGTCGAATACCTCGTGGACGGCTACCGACGCGGCCTTACGCCCAACCCGGACGTGATGTGCAACCGCGAGATGAAGTTCGGCGTGCTGCGCGACTACGCCCTTGCGCACGGTTTCGACGCCGTGGCAACGGGCCATTACTGCCGTCGCATGCCGCGCGAGGACGGCAGGGGCATGGGCCTTTTCGAGGGCGTGGACAAGAACAAGGACCAGTCGTATTTTCTGGCAATGGTGCGCGGGGAACAGCTTGAACAGGCCCTCTTCCCCGTCGGCCACCTGACAAAGCCGGAGCTGCGCGGGGTGGCCGTCCGGGCGGGTCTGCCCAACGCGAACAAGAAAGACAGTCAGGGCATCTGCTTCATAGGACAGGTGAAGATCGGCGACTTTCTGCGCCACTACATACCGGACAGCCCCGGCGAGGTCGTGGACGGCGCGGGCCGCGTGCTGGGGCGGCACAAGGGCCTGCACCTTTACACGCTGGGCCAGCGGCGGGGCATCGGCATACCGTCCAACACGGACAACGAACACTACGTGGTGATTGCCAAGGACGCGGACCTGAACCGCCTGATCGTTACTTTCGAGAAGCCCGACGCCGAGGGCCTGTTCCAGACGCGCATGCTGGTAAGCTCCCTGAACTGGCTTGCGGAACCGGTACAGGAAAAGCGCGGGCTGCTCGTGCGCCCGCGCTATCGGGACCCCTCGGTCCCCTCCCTGTTCGAGCCGCTCGAAGGCGGCCTTGCCCGCGTGACGTTCAGCGCGCCGCAGCGTGCCATAGCCCCCGGCCAGATATGCGCATTCTACGAGGGCGAGCGCATGCTCGGCGGCGGCGTGTTCGTGTAGGCGAAAACAGCCCCGACGCCGGAAAGACGCCCGTATTCCGACCGAAGTCCCATTCCCGAACGCTGCCTAGCGGTCGTCCGTTCCGACAAATTCCTTTTCCATCTCGTCCGCAATCATGGAAACCGCGCGAATGGCGTTGTGAAGGGATTCACTGTCGGTGTCCGCAGCGATCTGGGCGGAAAACACAGCCATCTCCCTGCCCGGCACGACGACGATCTGCCAGCTTCCATACTTCACCTGCGCGTTGTCAGTAAGCAACCTGTGCATCTGCTCTTTTGTCAGGCCATCCTCACTGATAAGGGCAATGCTCCACACCACGCGGATATCCAGATTGCCCAGCGTGTTGGTTCTGGAATTGATGAACACGAGCTGGGATCTGTCGTCTTCGAAGCCAACCGTGACCTTGTAGTCGCCGTCGGAATCGATCGTGTAATTCATGTTGATGGCATCCAGAAGCATGCCGACGCGTGCATCAGCCTTGCTGGCGGACGATCCGACCTGAGCCCACATGACGGTGCTTGCCGAAGCAAAGACGCAGAGAACGAGAAGGAGTTTTGTCAGTATTTTCATGAATAGGATGTTTGACGTCCAAGCTGACGCTCAACCCGGCAAATTCAAGATGAATGCGTGCATCCACCATCGCAAGTTTCCGCAGACGGGAGAACACGCCGAGGAACGCCGCGACAACGGCGCAAGCTTGGGCTTGCAGCGGGAACCCAAGCCCAAGCGGCCCGGCGGGACTCTGTTTATAGCGATTGCCAAAAGTATCCCGAAATAGAAACCTAATCTGGCAAGGAACCGGGACAACCGACGTATGCACACGCCCCGGACGCCTCGGAGAGGCGTCCCTACCAACAGATTGCGCATCAACGTCTTAGGACGCGG
>JBAZHO010000280.1:0-3395 GCA_041652375.1 Opitutales bacterium
TTTATAAGCAAGGCCATGCAGCGGCGCGGGCAAGAGAGACTCCAGTTCTGAGTCCTCGCATGGCTCCGGCCATGCTTGCGCTATGGAGCAAAAGGCGTTACACAATTTATAACAAGGACAATGACGCCCCTTACCGACGCGCAATGGACCAAAGTGGTCCGCCCCGGCTCCAAGGTTTACCTCGGAGGCGGCGCAGCCTGTCCACTCGCGTTGAAGGACGCCATCCTGAAGCACGCGCAGGAAATCGGGGACCTGACGCTGATCCACGAGATGCCCCTCGGACCCGCGCTCTGGGCAAGCCCGAGGCTGGAAAACATACTCCGCGTCATACTTCCCGGCCCCGACGACAGGCCCGAAGAAAGCGGCCCGCAGGTGGAACACACGCCCTGCGGACGCTGGCAGGTGGCGGACATGCTGCATCAGGGCATGCCCGGCGTGGACGTGGCGCTGATAAGCGTTTGCCCGCCTGACGAACAGGGCTTCTGCTCGATGGGCCCCGGCATAGGGGCCGCCCTCGCCGCGTGCGACAGCGCGAAGGTGATCGTCGCGCAGATCAACGAGAACATCCCCCGCGTGCCCGGCCAGAGCTACATCCACAGCTCGCGCATCAACTTCTGCGTCGAGGCCCTTCAGGATCTGGCCGAGCTGCCGCCCGGCGAACCCATTCAGCCCATAATGCGCCGCATAGGCGAGTACGCCGCGCAGATAGTGGCCGACGGCAGCACGATTCAGGCCGGTCTCGGCCCCGCCGTGGAGGCCACGCTTGCCGCGCTCGCCAAGCACCGCCACCTCGGTCTGCACACCATCGTGATGGGCGACGCGCACATGCGCCTCATCCAGAGCGGCGCAGTGGACAACAGCCGCAAGGCCACGGACAGGGGCGTAAGCGTCGCCTCGTGGCTCTTGGGCAGCAAAGAACTTTACAAATTCGCGGCCAACAACCCGCACCTGAGCATCCAGCCCGGCGAATACGTGGCGCACCCCTCCACGCTTCTGCGCCAGCACAAGCTCGTCAGCATCAACCCCGCGACCGCCGTGGACACGGCGGGCCGGGTGCTCGTGGAACCCAACCCCTACGGCATGCCCGGCGCGGCGGAACCGGATTTCATGCGCCGCACGGCCCTCGGCGCGGACGGAATATCCATCGTCGTGATGCCCTCCACGATCGGGGAAGGCCCGCTGCGCCGCTCGCGCATCTTCTCGCGCATCGGCTTTGAAGGGAACCCGGGGGCGATGTACGTGGAAGCGCAGCACATCGTGACAGAATACGGCATGGCCAACATCAGGGCCAGCAGCCTGCGCGAACGCACGATGGAGATAATCGAAATCGCGCACCCGGACTTCCGCGAAGAACTGCTTGAGCAGGCGCGCGAGGACGGCCTGCTGCCCTCTTACTACCGCCTGCCCCCGCCCCGCCCCAACGAGGAACAGACCAACGCGTCTCGCGGAATGATACTCAAGGACGGACGCCGCTACGTGATGCGCCCCCTGCGCCCCGGCGACGAACAACGCCTGCAATCCTTCTTCTACACGCACGACGAGGAGACGATCCAGCGCCGCTACGGCTACGCCGTCACGCGCATGAGCCAGCAGCGCGCCTTCGAAGGCGCGTGCGTGGACCAGACGCGCGACCTCGCCCTTGCCCTCTTCGACATGGAACAGGCCCGCCCGGTGATCCGCGCCGTGGGCCGCTTCTATCTGGACAAAAAAGGCCGCGCTGCGGAAATGGCCTTCGTGGTGGACCAGCGTTGCCGCCGCGCCGGCATGGCCCGCGCCCTGCTGGACGAAATGATTGTCGTGGCCGCGAACCGGGGCCTCAAGCGGCTCTGGGCGCAGGTGGACCGCGACAACATCCCCATGATCAAGCTCTTCCAACAGTATCCGGCCTCTATGGAACCGGGCGACGAGCCTAACACGATGCGCGTGATTCTGGAACTGGGCGGCCAGCAGCCCCCCGAAGAGCCTAGGTACAGCATACTCCAGCGCGTCAAGGACAAGTGAGCCTCACCAAGGACCGGACATAAACCCGGCCCTGAATCTGATTGACCCGAAGCGGCTCTGGATAGTTGACTGCTTATAGAGCGCAAGGACTTGAAAATAGCCCCAAAGTGCTGCCCTTTACCTTCAGAACCCGAATTTAACGTTCACCAAACCGAACAAAACATGAAAAAACCCATTCGAGTAGCAGTGACCGGCGCAGCCGGAAACATCGGATACGCCCTCGTATTCCGCCTCGCGTCCGGAGCCGTGTTCGGCCCCGATCAACCCGTGGCGATCAACCTGATCGAAGTGCCCCAAGTCGTTGAAAGGCTCAAGGGCGTCGTCCTTGAACTGGACGACTGCGCCTTCCCGCTGGTCAAGGACGTGGTGGCGACAGCCGACCCCGCCGAAGGCTTCAAGGACTGCAACTGGTGCCTTCTGGTCGGCAGCAAGCCCCGCGGACCCGGCATGGAACGCGCGGACCTGCTCAAGGACAACGGCAGGATCTTCGTCGGTCAGGCCAAGGCAATCGCGGCCAACGCAGCCCCGGACGTGCGCATTCTCGTCGTAGGCAACCCCTGCAACACGAACTGCCTGATCGCCATGAACAACGCGCCCTCCATCCCGAAGGACCGCTGGTTCGCAATGACCCGTCTGGACGAAAACCGCGCCGCATCCATGCTCGCCAAGAAGGTCGGCACGGACGTGACCGAAGTGTCCAACGTAGCAATCTGGGGCAACCACTCCCCCTCGATGTACACGGACTTCTACAACGCCACGATCGGCGGCAAGTGCGTCGTCGAAACCGTCGGCGACGAAGCATGGCTTCAGGGCGAGTTCCAGAGCCTCGTCGGCAAACGCGGCGCGGCGGTGATAGCGGCTCGCGGAGCCTCCAGCGCGGCCAGCGCGGCCAACGCAGCCCTCGAAACCGTCAAGAGTCTCGTGACCGAGACCCCTGCGGGCAAGTGGCACAGCGTCTGCGTGTGCTCCGACGGCAGCTACGGCGTGCCCGAAGGCATCATCTGCTCCTTCCCCGTCACTTCCGACGGCAAAGGCGGCCACAAGATCGTGCAAGGCCTGCCCCTGAACGACTTCGCCAAGGGCGCGATAGCCAAGACCGTGGCCGAACTGCTCTCCGAGAAGGAAACCGTCAAGGACATGCTCCAGTAGTCAAAGCGGGACATTCCGAAACACTAAAAAGGCCGCGCCGGACGAAACCCACGCGGCCTTTTTGCGCCCAGACAAAGACGCAAAGTTTATCCACAGATTACACAGATTATTCAGAAACAAAGAGTTCATTTTTTTATAGTAGTTCCATTTGACTTGTGGACACTTCTGGCAGCGCTGAAGGCGCGGCATGAGATAGCCTAGGGTGCAGCCCTTTTAGGGCAAACCCTAGGTATGAAATACAAACA
>JBAZHO010000281.1:0-3392 GCA_041652375.1 Opitutales bacterium
CCGGGGCATATGCTCGTATTCCAGCAAGGAGCTTCTTCAGGCAATCGGGCGGGACAGCGACCAAATCCGCGCGCTATTCCCCGGACGCAAACACTGCGAAGCCGTCCACAGGGATTCCCTCGTCCTGATGCAGTAGGCAAAGGGGCGTCCTCATCCGCGCCGCCCTGCGGCAGCTCGGCCAGTGGGTATTATGGCGATTCTCAACCCCCGCCGAAATACCAGAGAACAAAGAGAAGAGTTTTATCCGCAGATAAGCAGGGATGAAAAAGGGATTAGAAAATCAGAACGTCTTCTTTTCTATAATCTGTGTAAATCCCTGCTTATCTGCGGTTACAAACTCTTGTTCTCGTTCCGGTAATCTGTGGATAAAAATTCTTGGGGTTTGGCATCCGCGCACGATGGAGCCCGCGGATCCTTGGGGGGACCCGCGGGCTTGGTTTGGGGTGCGTTTGGGGGTGGTCCTTGGGACCGTTTGAAAACTCGACTCCCGTCGGAATGCGGGCGTCTTTTCGGTCCGCGTATTTCCAAACGGTCCCTAGCGGAAAGCGTGGAAACTGCCGTCCGCAGCGCCTACGTAGAGCGTCCCGTCGCAGAGCACGGGTGATGATAGAATCGCGCCTGCGCCGAACATTTTTTGTGAGGAACTGAACATTTCCTCGTATGAATCGTTCCTGAAAATCGACTTGGTGTTGAAGCTGCCGTCTTCGTTTAGCAGGTCCGCCCGATGGGCTTTGGACGCTTCCGACTTGAACACAGAAAGGACCTTGCCTTCCTTCAGGTCCACGGCGAAGAGGCTTCCGTCAAAGCAGCCGAAGTAGGCCACGCCGTCCGCTATCGTGGGGGAGCTGAACACCATCATGGGCATTTGCAGCTTGAGCTTTTCCTCGCCCGTGGCGGCGTCCAGACCGAAGAACCACGAGGGGATCGATGTGCCGAAGTAAACCCTGCCCTCATGGACGGCGGGGGTGGCGTTGACCCATGTTATGTTCTTTTTCCACTTTTCTGCGCCCGTGGCGGCATCGAGGGCATAGAAATTGAAGTCCCGGCAGCCGAAGTAAAGCGTGCCGTCCACCACCGTCGGGGAGGACTGGATGCCCGTGCGGTTGTGGTTCTGATCGTCGTCGCCCGTCTTGAAGCGCCATAGTTCCTTGCCGCTTTGCGCGTCCAGAGCGTACATGTTCGTGTCCCAGCTTCCGAAATAGACCACGCCCTTTGCCAGCGCGGGGGATGTGTGCACGACGTCTCCGGTGGCGAACTTCCACTTCACCTCGCCCGTCGCGGCGTCCAGCGCGTAAAGGTTGCCGTCGCCGCTGCCGACGTAAAGCGTGCCGCAGCAAAGCGCCGGGGAGGACTGGTAGCAGTCCCAGAAGTCGGGAATCGTCTGCGTGGAGGGCTTCATTCCGTGCAGACCCTTGGCCTCGAAATGCCGCTCGCCGCCGGTCTGGAACTTCCACTTCAGTGCGCCGCTCTTGGCGCAGAGGGCGTAGATGAAGCCGTCGTAGCTGCCAAAATAAACCGTGCCGTCAACAACGGCGGGGGAACTGCGGATGATGCCGCCCGTGACGAAGCTCCACTTCTTTTCGCCATTTCTCGCGTCCAGCGCGTAGAAGTTGCGGTCGTCGCTGCCCACATACACCGTGCCGTCCGCCACGGCGGCGGAGGACAGTATCGGGCCGTCGGCCTTGAAGGTCCATACGGGCGCGGAAATGTCCTTGGGTCCGCTCGTTTCGTAAACGCCCTGATGCGTGCGCCCTGTCTGGAAACCGCTTTGCGCGGCGCAGGGCGAGGCGACCAGTAAAATTGATGCTACAAAAAACGCGACTGAAGCGCGGAAGGGCGTGATTCTCTTTGTCATATCTTACTCTGTTGGGGGAATTGGCGGGACCCGGTCCGGGGCCGGGGCCGCAGGAACCCGGTTCGGCTTGCGAAGGGCTCCGCATCGGTAATACACTGCCCGTAGCGTCTGCCCTTCATTTTTGTCAAAATCGATGTCAACCATAGCCGCCGCCCCGCCATTCGGGAACAAAACAGCCGCGCGGCGCGTCAAAGGATTATCCGGGGCCAGCCCGAAAACACGCTTACGAACATGCACAACCCTCTCTTCATAATAGCGATAGCGGTCATCGTCGTCGCGCTGATCATCGGCATCTGGGCGCAGAGCCGCATCAACGGTGCCTACAACAAGTGGAAAAAGGTACCGTCCCGCAGCGGCATGACGGGGCTGGAAGCGGCGCAGTACGTCATGCGCGAGGCCGGCATCATCGACGTGAAAGTGGTGGCCATACAGGGACACCTGAGCGACCACTACGACCCGGTGCGCAAGGTGCTGGCCCTGAGCGAGGAGAACTACCACGGGCGCAGCCTCGCGGCGCTTGGCGTGGCCGCGCACGAGGCCGGGCACGCGGTGCAGCACAAGGTGGGCTACAACATGCTGAAGCTGCGCATGAGCCTGATCCCCATGACGCAAATCGCGTCGAACATCGTGCCGTGGCTCTTCTTCGGCGGCTTTTTCTTCGGCCTGCTGCCGCAAATGGCCATGATGGGCGCGGTGGTTTACGGCGTGCTGACGGTGTTCCAGCTCGTGACCCTGCCCGTGGAATTCAACGCCAGCGCGCGCGCCAAACATAGCCTCGTGGGCCTTGGCATCCTGAGCCGGGAGGAAATGGTCGGCGTGAACGACACGCTAGACGCGGCGGCGTGGACCTACGTCGCGGCGTTCATCTCGTCTCTGGGCTGGCTGCTGTATTTTCTGGCCGCATCGAGACGCTAAGGCGCGTTCGGGAATCAGCCCCCCCCCGCAATCCCCGACCCCGGCTTTTGGGCGGGGAACTTATTGCGATTGCCAAAAGTATCCCGAAATTGAAATCGAATATGTCGATGAATCAGGGCAACTGAAGTATGCGCACACACCGGACGCCTCGGAGAGGCGTCCCTACCTAAGATTAAAAATATCAATGCGATAACCGTCTTAAAGGTAGGGACGGCTCTCCGAGCCGTCCGCGAGGCAAGCGTTCGCCCTGCGGCTTCAAATTGGCCGACTTTTGGCAACCGCTATAAACGACGTCCATAATGCCCATCGGGGCCGTCCTAGCTTTGAAGCGCTGAAGGCACTAGCCGGACTGCGCGACTCTTTTTAAGCCCCAAAGGCGCGACATGAGAAAGCCCGGAGTGGAGCGAAGCGGAACCCCGGGGAAACGATGTAAAAAAACACATTCTGGAACGCTGCAAGCGCGGCCCTCTGGCCTGTAATGCGGAAAGAAGGCCGCGCTTGCAGCGCTTGTGGAAAATAAAAATGTTTGTTTTTCATCATACCTAGGGTTTGCCCTAAAAGGGCTGCACCCTAGGCTATCTCATGCCGCGCCTTCAGCGCTTCAAGAGTGCAATGCCGTTCC
>JBAZHO010000282.1:0-3385 GCA_041652375.1 Opitutales bacterium
CGTCCTCCGGGCTGAGCCAGACCTTGGGCCGCTTGTAGCCCCGCGCGAATACCTGTTCCAGCGCGGTGCGCATATTTGAGCAGTAAAGCGCGTAAACATGGTCAAATTGTGGCAATGCCTGCGGCTCGTCCAGAATCACAGTGGCGTAGGAATTCCAGTCGATCCAGTGAATCCAGTCCTGATCGCGGAGCGGCGTGCTGAGGATCAGGCCCTGCGTGCCGCGCGCCTTCAACACCTCGTCCAGACGGGAGTTGGGGATTTTCTGGTCGTGCGCCCAGATCTCGCTCATGGCGAAGCCCTGCTCCTTCGCGCGTGCCTGTGCGCTCTGGTAGAATTCGCCGGCCCAAGGCGTGTCGTGCCAGTGGCTCGGGTTGCCGGACGAGTTGATCCAAGCGATGGGGCAGGTCTGCGCGGAGCGCCGCTTGCTCTTGAGGTGCGCCATGAGCTGGCCTAGGTGCGCATCCCGCTGGTAGCCCATGTCTTTGGCGATCGTTTTGATCTTCTCGCGCGTCTGGGCGGGTATGCGCGGGTTGTCGCGCAGGGCGTAGGAGATCGTGCTGGGAGAGAATCCGCTGCGCTTGGCGATTTCCTTGATCGTGGCCATGCGGTGAACGATTCACAAAACGCGCAAAACCGCAACACTAATTGTTGCGCGAAACACGTCTCTGTGAATACCAACAGCCTCGGCACAAAGGGGGCGATTGGCACGCTAATTGCACGTGAGCCGGATAGGCTTGATCAATTTTCTGTCCAATGGGGTTAAAAGCATACGCAATCTGCAAGAACTACGGGGAGACAAGGGCACTCTACGACGTCGATCTATCGGTCAGGAAAGGTGAATTTTTCACGCTGCTCGGGCCGTCGGGCTGCGGCAAGACGACGCTTCTGCGCATCATCGCGGGCCTTGAGATGCCCGACAACGGACACATCGTCCTAGAATCGAAGGACCTCACGCGCGTCCCGGCGAACCGGCGTCCGGTGAACACCGTGTTCCAGAGCTACGCCATGTTCCCGCACCTGACCGTGCTGGAGAACGTGTGCTTCGGCCTGATATCGCGCAAGGTTCCCAAGGGGGAGGCGATTGCGAAGGCGAAGCAGACGCTGGACCTTGTGCAGCTCAAGGGCTTTGACGACCGCAAGCCGGACAAGCTCTCCGGCGGCCAGCGTCAGCGCGTGGCCCTCGCCCGCGCCCTTGCAAACGAGCCGGAAATCTTGCTGCTGGACGAGCCGATGTCCGCCCTCGACGCCAAGCTGCGCGTGCAGGTGCAGGTGGAACTGCGGCAGATTCAGCAGAGGCTGGAGAAGACTTTCATCATGGTCACGCACGACCAGCAGGAGGCCCTCACGGTGTCCGACCGCATGGCGGTGATGGCCGTGGGGCAGGTGGCCCAGTTCGGCACTGTGCGCGAGGTTTACGACAATCCGCGCTCGCGCTTCGTGGCGGACTTTCTCCAGACGCAGAATTTTCTGGACGCCGAACGGGTGGGGGACAAGGAGATTTTGACCCGTCTGGGCCGCTGGGCCTTGCCAGCTTACGTGCCTTGGCAGACGGGTTCCGTGACCGTGCGCCCGGAGAAGCTTCAGATCACCTTCGAAAGCGCGAAGTGCGACTTCAAGGCCAAGGTCGTCACGGTGATTTACCGGGGCTGTTACCAGCAGTTCATTCTGGACAACGGTCTGATGATGGAAACCGAGACGGTGCTGCCCGTCAGCGCGGGGCAGGAACTGATGGTCCACGTGCCCAAGGAGTCCGTGATCATCCTGCACGAGGAGGAGTTCCAGCGCATGAACATGCGCGAGGTAAAGTAGGAGGCACGATGGAGATCAAACTTGATGATATCGTCGCCGCAGAGCATCCCACCGTCGTTCTGCACAACGGCGAGATGCTGCGACCTTCCGTCATCCGCGCCCGTCAGGCCGTGTTCGTCACCCCGGGCATCGTGACGATACTTTTTCTTCTGGCCATTCCCTGCATATCGCTCTTCGCGGTGGCGTTCATGACGCGCGGCCAGTTCGGCGACATCGAGTTCAACTTCACCACCCGCAACATCGAGCGTCTGCTCGGCTTCGGCTACTTCGGCTGGTCGGCGGACAACATGCTCATTCTCTGGCGCAGCATCGTCGTGGCCTTCGTGACCACCGCGCTCTGCGTCGCGCTGTCGTATCCGCTGGCCTTCTTTCTGGCCTCCCGCCCGGCCAAGACGCGCATGTTGTGGCTCACGGTGCTGCTGATACCCTTCTGGACCAATCTGGTCATCCGCACCTACGCGTGGCTGCTCGTGTTCGACGGGGACATGCCTTTCGCGCGGTTGATGTCCTATCTGGGCCTTGCAGAGCCGGGGACGTCCCTTTATCCAAGCCAGTTCGCGGTCTATGTTGGCATGGTGTCCGTCTTTCTGCCCTTCGTGGCCCTGCCGCTCTACACGGCGGCGGAGAAGCTGGACTGGTCTATCGTGGAAGCCGCCGTGGACCTGTATTCGAGCCGCTGGCGCGTGTTCCGCCACGCCATTCTGCCCCAGACGATGCCCGGCCTTTCCGTCGGCATAACGCTGACCTTCGTGCCCGCGATGGGCATGTTCGTCGTGCCTGACATGCTGGGCGGCGCGCGCTACATGCTCATCGGCAACCTCATTCAGCAGCAGTTCGGCTCCAGCCGGGACTGGCCCTTCGGGGCGGCCCTGAG
Source organism: Opitutales bacterium (assembly GCA_041652375.1). GTDB lineage: Bacteria > Verrucomicrobiota > Verrucomicrobiia > Opitutales > Oceanipulchritudinaceae > Verruco-01. The sequence goes on from JBAZHO010000282.1 coordinate 2,684, forward strand.
CCTTGTGCTGATGATACTCACGCTCGGCGCGCTGGTCGCGGTCGGCAGCAGTGAAAAGAAGGGCAGGCGGATCTGATGAGACGTTGTTCATGGAGCCTCAGCCTGACCTCGGTGGCGGTTTTCATATTCCTTTACCTGCCCATGCTCTGCGTGGCGGTGTTTTCCGTGAACGCCTCCAAGATGGGCCTGAAGTGGGGCGGGGCGACTTTGGACTGGTACTTGAAGCTCATTCATAACGAGGTTATTCTTAACGCGGCATGGAACACACTGTTTCTGGCCGTCGTATCCACGGCGGTATCCACCGTCATCGGCACGATGCTGGCCATAGGCATGTTCCGCTTCCCGTGGAGCCGCAGCGCGGCGGGCAAACTGAACGTGCTGCTGCACCTGCCGGTGGTCACGCCGGACATCATTTTCGCCGTCGCGCTGGTGATCGCCTTCAGCGTGATCCGCTATCTGACGGGGCTGTTCGATCTGGGCATGGGCTCGATGATCGTCGGCCACGTCACATTCCAGATTTCCTTTGTCGCGCTGGCCGTGCGCGGGCGTCTGGAGCTTATCGGGCACGACGTGGAGGAGGCGGCCTGCGACCTCTACGCTGGCTACGGGCGCGTGCTGACCAAGGTGCTGCTGCCGATGCTCAAGCCGGGCATAATCGCCGGGGCAATGCTGGCCTTCACCCTTTCGCTGGACGACTTCGTG
>JBAZHO010000283.1:0-3381 GCA_041652375.1 Opitutales bacterium
GAAAAAGAACGGCGTGGACATCCGCCGCAACGCTCTGGTCGAGCGCGTCATCGTGGAGAAAACCCCCGAAGGCCGCGCCGTGACGGGCATCGTCGCCCGCAGCATGAACACCGGCCCCAACCTGCCCAAGCGTGAGATCAAGTGCCGCGCCATCGTCAGCAACGCTAACATCAAGAACACCGTCATGCGCCTAGTGGGCGAGGAGCACTTCGACCACGACTTCGCGGAAGAAGCCCGCAAGGTGCGCGTCAACTGGAGCAGTTGTCAGGTCTATATGGGCCTGAAAAAGGGCGAATCCATCCCGAACATCGGGGATCTGGTCTTCACCAGCGACAGCCCGAAGCTGGACATGGGCGAACTTACGGACCTGAACACCACGAGCCGCACATTCAGCTTCTACTACCCGGAGACGCGCCCCCACCTTTCCGAGCCGCGATACAGCGTCGTGGCCTCCCTGAACGCCCGCTGGGAGGACTGGGTGGACATGGACGAGGCCACCTACAAGCGGCACAAGGAACGACTCTGCCGCGAATCCGTCGAGGCGCTAGAACGCTGGATTCCCGGCGTGTCCGAAAAGATCGACCACGTCGAGGCCGCCACGCCGCGCACGCTGAACCGCTACACGCGCCACATCGGCGGAACGAGCTTCGGCACGAAGTTCGAGGGCCTGAAAGTGTCGATGGACCTACCCGCGCACCTGCACGGCATGTATCACGCGGGCAGCGTGGGCATAATCATGAGCGGCTGGCTGGGCACGATAAACTACGGAGTGATCGTGGCCGACAAAGTGGACAGAACCCTGCAAGGCGTCTAGGAACGCCACCGGTAAGAAGAAAAGAATTTATCCACAGATTACGCAGATTTTAGGAATAAGAAAATTCTGTTTTTTATCTGCGCAAATCCGCGTTTATCTGCGGTTAAATATTCTTATTCAAATTCTTATAATCTGTGGATAAATCTTCTTCTCATGTAATCCGTGTAATCCGCGTAATCTGCGGATAGACTTCCTTCTTCCAACTCCATGTCTCTTTTCGGCAAAATATTCGGCAAGGGCGCTAAGGCCGGACCCGGCACGGCGGACCTGCACATCGTCGCTTGTCTGGGCAACCCCGGACGCGAGTACGAGAACACGCGCCACAACATCGGCTGGATGCTGGCCGACGCGCTGGCCTCGGCCCACGGTGGCGGGTGGAAAAAGGAACCGCGCTTCAATGCAGAAATCTGCCGCGTGAAGATCGGACGTAAGGACTGCATCCTGATCAAGCCGCAGACCTACATGAACGACAGCGGCAACAGCGTCGGCACTTTGATGCGCTATTACTGCATCAAGCCGGAACGCGTGATCGTGGCCCACGACGAGTATCAGATCCCCGTCGGGGAGATGAAAATCTCCATCGGGGGCGGCGACGGCGGGCACAACGGCATCTCCAGCGTGATAAGCCACATAGGCAACACCTTCGTGCGCTACCGGCTGGGCATCGGCTCCGCACGCCCGCTGGACAGCGGCCTGAAGGGCTTCGTGTTGGGCAAGTTCGAGGCGGCGGAACTGGCGCTTGTGAAGGACAAACTGACAGTATTTGCCGACGGGGTCCGCGTAGTCGTTGACAGTGGCCCTGTTATTGCCATGAATCACTTGAATAAACGCAGTAGAACTAATGACAAAGACGCAACAGCGTAACTATCGGGCCACCTTCATTCTGGACACCCGTAACTTCGACCAACCGATCGACACCCTCGTCGCATCCATCACCGAAAGCCTCAAGGGAATCGGCGCATCGACCGGCGATGCCCTGAATCTGGGCCGTCAGGAGTTTATCCGCGTGACGGACAAGCGCCACACGGGCGACGTGTATATCCAGATCGACCTTTCCGGCCCCGCCGCCACGCCCGCGCTGCTTCAGGAGCGCTTCCGCTTGGAGAAGACTGTGAAGCGCGTGCTTGTGGAAACCCTCTAAAAGGATCACCCTGCTGTAATGGCATCGTTCAACAAAGTCATCCTCATGGGCAACCTGACGCGCGACCCCGAAACACGGGTCACGCCTAACGGTTCCACCATCTGCAAGATCGGCCTTGCCGTCAACCGGGTCTATACGGCTCAGGACGGCGAACGCAAGGAAGAGGTGACGTTCGTTGACTGCGATGCCTTCGGCAAGACGGCGGAGACGATCTCCCGCTGGATGAGCAAGGGCAAGGGCATCCTCGTAGAAGGCCGTCTGCGCCTCGACCAGTGGGACGACAAGACGACCGGAGCCGCCCGCAGCAAGCTGGGCGTTGTGATCGAAAACTTCCAGTTCGTCGGCGGTCGCGGAGAAGGCGATGCGGCTGGCGGCGGAGCTTCCCCGAGCTACGAGAGCAACACGCCCCCGGCCCGTCAGAGCGCCCCGCCAAGGCAGGCCGCGCCGCGCCGCGCAGCGCCCCAGCCCCCGCAGGAAAGCTCCGGCTTCGACGACGACGTGCCGTTCTGATCCGTTTCTCAACAGATACTTTCAAGGCAGGCGACCAATGGTCGCCTGCCTTTTTCTTGTACGACCGCAGAGGCTCCGGCGCGGTATCTGGAACAAACGCGCTCCGCGTCAGGTCCATACAGGGGACAGGCCAATCATGGCATGCACGAGTAGGAGGGCCGCACAGGCCCGGTGTGTATAGACAGCGAAAAGAGATGGGGAGCGCAGCAACCAACGCTTCCCGGTTTTCAGCCACCTTCCCGGTCCCCCTGGGAGGGTGGCTCTTTTTTTGGGCGGTTTCCGGGTAACAGATATACTGATTTCCAAAAGAAAACCGAAAAAAACCCAGAATTTTATCCGCAGATAAGCAGGGATTTACGCAGATTATTGAAAAAAGAAAACTTACTGATTTTCTAATCCCTTTTTTATCCCTGCTTATCTGCGGATAAAATTCTTCTCTTTGTTCTCTGGTAATGCGGCGGACTTCTGAGAACCGCTATATGAGGGGTACGCAGGGCGCTTATTCAGGCGTCGCGGCGTCTGGCAATCAGCTCCAGCAGCTCGTCCCAGCGGGCCAGATAGCGCACTAGGTGCGACTTGCCCGCCTCGATTTCGCGTCCTATCAGATCGCGCACGCAACGCTGCTCGACCTCATATGCCTTGTCGCTTAACAGCCCGGCGAAGTGCGCCGTGCGCGCCCAGAGCAGATACGTGGACAGCGCGTCGAAGTCGTTGTAGTTCACTATGTCGCGCAGGCGTTTTTCCATCCATAGCTGCCACACCGTCGCCCCGCTGACGTCAATCTTGCCGGGGATGCCGCTGAGGGTGACGATTTCGTCCAATCGCGGCATGGCACCCCAGCGCCCGAGTATCTGGCCCAGATCGATGCTGCCGTCGCTGGAGCTGTTGAAATAGTCCATGCCCAGCCACGGTTTGT
>JBAZHO010000284.1:0-3377 GCA_041652375.1 Opitutales bacterium
GGAGAGGCGTCCCTACCAACAGATTGTGCATCAACGTCTTAGGGGTAGGGACGGCTCTCCGAGCCGTCCGGGGAGGCACGCGTTCGTCCTGCGGCTTCAAATTGGCCGACTTTTGGCAACCGCTCTAACATGCATCTTAAGGTAGGGACGCATCTCCGAGGCGTCCGGGGGTGCGTTCGTATGGCTCGGGGCTGCGGGCCTGCTTGCGGGCTTGTTCCGGCTCTATTCCCTTGCGGGGATGGAGGGGAAGGGTGGGTTGGCCAGCGGGCGGGCTGCCAGCGCGAGCAGCGCCACGGCGTTGTCGTCGCCCGCGACGCGGTTGGCGTGCAGCCTGCCGCACTTGGTGCAGCGGTGTATGAGCAGCCATTCGCCGTCGCGGCGCATGGATACCGCGATGGGTTCCATTTCGCCGCCGCAGCGGGCGGAGCGGTCGCCGGGGCTTTCGTCGAGGTGCACGCTCCACAGGCAGTGCGGGAAGTGGTTGCGGTTGCGCGTTCCGGGCGCGTCGGAAGTGAAGGAGCCGCCGCAGTGCAGGCAGCGTATGTTTGAGGACATGGGACGAATTAAAAGGGTCTGAATCTGTGTCGTTCGGGGATGCGACTTCTGGCCGCACATAATCGGCGGGCTTCCCGTGGGGAACGTCCGCGAACAAGCTGCATGGGCACCCGGATTCTTCCTTGGGGAAGACGCGGCGCCTAGCAGCGCACAGAATCAGACATCGTGGTTCCTTTACTCATCCAGCCACAGCAGTATCGTTTCCGGCGGGCGTCGCAAGGATTTTTGTCGTGTCTCGGCGTGGGGGTCTGTGACTCACAACGATGTCAATAACGCCAGTCGGAGCCGTTCTAGCTTCTGAGCACTGAAGGTGCGGCATGAGATAGCCCGGGGTAAGTGCGCAGCACGCAACCCCGGGTAATGATAATAAAACGGAACAAGCACTGAAGGTGCGGCATCACCGGGCGACCATGCTGCACTTTCAGTGCTTGAGAGATTGTAATTTATCTTTTCCCCGGGGTTCGGCTGACAGCCATCACCCCGGGCTATCTCATGTCGCCCCTTTGGGGCTTGAAATGCAATGGTCAGGCCGGATTGACGTTAAACGGAGTTACGCCCGCCGCTTCGTCTGCGTCCGGACCTTCTCTAACGCAGCAGGCTGTCCATCTCTTCCATGCCGCTTCTGGCGTCGTCCATCGCTTCTAGGAGCTTTTCTTGATCCAGACCGGCCCCGTCGAGCACTTCGGGGTCGATTTCGAGCTTCGCGGGCTTTTTCGCGCGTAGGCCGGTGGCCGCTTGCCGGGCTATGCCGAGCAGGCAGCAGCCTACCTGCATGGACGTGGCTTTGAGCGGGTCGAGCTGATACAGCACCGGGACGCGTATTTCGTCCGGGAAGTGCCACTTTTCCAATATAGCGGCCCCGGCTTGGGCATGGTCGAAGCCCAGAAGGCGTCGTTCCCACATTATGTCCACGGTTTCCCCGGATATGTTTCCGTAGATTTCCAGACCGTGTTTGAGAAAATACTGGTTGATGACGACTTTGCCTATGGAGTGCAGCAGCCCCGTCGTGTATGCGCCGTCGAGGTCGGCCCGGCGCGCGCGCGCGGACAGTTCCACCATGAGCACGGCGGTGCTTACGCAGCCTTCTAGCAGCTCGCCTTTGCCGAGGTTGTAGAGGGGCAGGGCCTCGCCCATGACTTGCTGCGCCGCTGCGACGGAGCTTACGCGGTACACTTCCCGGAAGCCGAGTCTGTTGATGGCTTCTTCAAGGCTTTGCACCGGTTCCCCGGTGTTGTAGAAGGCGCTGTTGGACAGGCGGACTATCTGCGCGGTCATCGGCGCGTCCACCTTGAGCAGGGAGATTATCTCGTGGATGCCGGAATCGGGATCTCTGAGCAGGCGTTGCAGCTTCGGGAGGATGCGCGGCGTGGGCGGCAGGTTGACGATGCCATCGACAATTTGTTGCAACGAGATCATCGGTCGGAAATCCTTGGCTTGGGTTGTCCCCCTTGGGGAATCCCGCGCTTGAATGCACGGGGTGATGCTTGGCGGATCATCGGGGTAACAGTCTTGTCGCCAGCGTAACCTTGGCGGCGGGCAGTATCAAGAAGAAGCTCAACAGGCTTACAACAATGCTGGCGCTCCCGAGGTTTTCCAACATGCTTGTAAGTGCATCAATTGCATCGTCATAAACCAGTCCGGTTTTTACCCCAACAGACCATGATTCGCAGCACGCGCCAGAGAAAAGCCATTCTTGCCGTCCTTCAGGCCGAGGCCCGCCCGCTCACCGTCAACGAGATTTTTCAGCTTGCCCTGCGCGAGGCTCCGGGCATCGGCCTGCGCACGGTGTACCGCAACATCCGCGAGATGGTGGACCTTGTGCGCGTCGTGGGCGTGGATTATCCCGGCCAACCGCCCAGATACGAGCTTGTTGTGGGGGACCGCAACCAGAGGCCGCACTTCATCTGCTGCGTGTGCAACAAGGTTTTCAAGCTGGAGCCGGGCCGGGAGGACCAGCCCTCAACCCGCGTAATCCCCGGCTTCATCGTCGAGGGGACGGAGACGATTTACTACGGTCGCTGCACGGACGAGGAAAACTGCCCGCACCGCAAGGCCTAGGCGCATCGGAACCGCCCTGCGGCAGCGCGATGCTCCGGGCCGCAAGGTCGGCGAGGCATTTTAGTGGTTGCCAATAGTCAGCCAATTTGAAGCCGCTTGACGAACGCATGCCTCGCGGACGGCTCGGAGAGCCGTCCCTACCTTTAAGACAGTTATCCCATTGATATTCTATATCTTAGGGTAGGGACGCCTCTCCGAGGCGTCCGGGGTGTGTGCATGCGTCGGTTGTCCCGATTCATTGACAGAGTCGATTTCAATTTCGGGATACTTTTGGAAATCGCTCTATATTCAGCGCGGGCCGGTTCAGGCTCTGGCGCGGTAAAGGCTCGGGTCGATCACGGCGGCCATAGTCTGTTCATCCAGCCCGCCGCCAAGGAATTCCGCCACGGCCCGGGCCGTGCCTGCGGGGTCTTTCAGGGCGTCGGCGTGCGATACGGGCAGGACGGATGTCGCGGGGCGTTTCCAGAGCATGCGTTCCACGTTGCGGATTTGCGCGGCGTAGGCGGCGGCAATGCTTGCGTCCTCGCTGCCGGAGGCTCTCCTGCCTCCGCGCTTGAGCATCGAGGCCTGACTCTTGAGCACTTCGCCCATGTCGCGTTCCATGAAGATGACCTTGACGGGGATGTTCGCCGGTATGTCGCCGAGCAGAGGGGCTACGATTTTGATGACCTTGCCGCGGCATTCTTCCAGCCATGAGTGGTCTTTGCCGAAGGGGAGCTTTTTGACGCGTTCGTCCTCGTAGTAGCCCTTGGGGTTGGACTCGT
>JBAZHO010000285.1:0-3345 GCA_041652375.1 Opitutales bacterium
CGACCTGCGCGACGCCTCGGGCGAGGTGTCCGCCGTTATCACCGAATACGTGGGCATATTCGGCCTGCTCAAGGCGTATTCGCGGGAGGACTTCGCGGAGAGCCGCGTGCGCGACAAGAGCGACCGGCTCCTGCTGCACCGCGAAAAGGTCACGCGCTGGCAGAACGCGTTCACGGACCTGATGCAGATGCTCACGCGCTTCGTCGCCCCGCTGATGATCCTGTTCATCGGCGCGGCGTGGATAGCGAAGGGCGTGCTCATGGCGGGCGATCTGGCGGCCTTCTGGGGTTACTGGCTTCAGCTTTCGGGCGTTGTGCAGGGCCTCGTGTTCACTTTCTCCGGCCTGATGGCGTCCGTCGCCGCGATGGACCGCCTCTGCGCGTTCTTCGAGGAGCAACCCCTCGTCAAGGATCCCGAAAAACCCCTTTCGCCCGCGAACGTTCAGGGCGGCATCGAACTGCGCGACGTTCACTTCCGCTACCCCCTCTCGGAGGCTGAGGAAGGGCCGGTGCTCTCCGGCGTGAACCTGACCATCAGGCCCGGCGAGCGGCTGGCCCTTGTCGGCCCCAGCGGCGCGGGCAAGAGCACCCTTTTGACGCTCATCCTGCGCTTTCACGACCCGGACGCGGGCGCGGTGCTGCTGGACGGGCAGGACCTGCGGGACTTCGCCCAAGGGGACCTGCACGCGCAGATGGGCATCGTGCTTCAGGAGAGCCTATTTTTTGCCGGGACGATCGGGGACAACCTGCGTCTGGGCCGCCCGGACGCGACAACGGAGCAGATGTGGGCCGCGCTGGAAGCGGCGAACGCGGCTGGCTTCGTGCGGGATCTGCCCCGGCAGATGGACAGCGTGCTGGGCGAGCGCGGCGCAAAGCTGTCCGGCGGGCAGAAGCAGCGCCTCGCCATCGCCCGCCTCTTCCTGAAGGACCCGAAGATCGTCATGTTCGACGAGCCGACCAGCGCCCTTGACGCGGACAGCGAATCGAAGGTGAAGGAAGCCATGAAGAAGCTCTTCAAGGACCGCACCTCGATCACCGTCGCGCACCGCCTGTCCACAGTGATGGACGCCGGGCGCATCCTCGTGATGGACAAGGGCGCGATAATCGCCGAAGGCCGCCACGAGGAACTGCGCGCGAACTGCCCCCTGTACGCAGAGTTCTGCTCAAAGCAGGCCGGGGTGTAGGAGCCGTCGGGCCAACGCTCATCCGATTGTGTCCAGCAGAGTCTCTGCCAGATGTCCCAGACTTATCCTGCGCGTATATCCTTCGCAAATCCGCTCCCTGAAGGACTGGCCGATACGCGTGGCCAGATCGGGATCCGAGGCCAGCCTGATCATGGCATCGCTCATGGCCTCCACGTCTCCTTCCTTGACCAGAAAACCGTCAAGCCCGTCGCGCACGGCATCCGGTATGCCCGCGTGAAAAGTGCTGACAACAGGCAGGGCCATCGAGCCAGCCTCAAGAATGCCCACCGGCAATCCCTCGCTGTCGCCGTTCGCCGCGACAGCAGAGTGTTGCACAAACGCACGTGCCCGCGACATGTAGACATGCACCATTTCGCGCGACTGAACGCCTGTGAAGCACACCTTGTCCTCAATATGCAGGTCAGCCGCCAGTTTGCGGCATTCCGCCAGAAGATCCCCGTCGCCGATCATGTAGAGCGTCGCCTCCGGCACAGTCTCCAGCATTCGGGCAAAGGCCCTGATCGTAAGGGCGGGCCGTTTCTTTTCCACAAAGCGCCCGACAGCCAGAAACATCGGTGGGTTGTTTCCCGCTACAGCCGGCGTCCACTGGTTCACATCGACCCCATACGGATTAAGCACCAGTTTGTCAGCGGGTGCCCCGGCGGCGATTAAGCGTTGTTTCATGGCCTTGGATACGACGATGATCTTTCGGGCCGTCTGGAAAAGCGACCGGTAAAAGGCAGCGTCGTTTTCGAACCACTTGTGGAGAGAAGCATCGTAGCCGTGAAAGTGAACGACCAGAGGGATCCCGATCTTCTCGCACAACGGCGCAAGGGCGACCCCGATGGGACCATATTCGGCCAGCACGACACGGACCTTACGCGAAAGCAGATAACGGGCGATTGCTGGAAGCGTGATCCGGGCCTGTTGTTGTGCATTCTGCGCGGCCTTGAGCATTCCCACCTCTGCGGGTTCAAGACATGTCGTTCCCCCACCGACGTTGACTAATAGCGGAGGGTTGCCCCACAAGACCAGTGCGGAATCGCTCAGATACCGGATGTGATCATCAATAAAAGTCTCCGAATAGACGTTTACGTGGTAATTCGCTATGCACAGGCCGTCCACCTTTTTGATATCGTCCACCATGTCGGCGCGCCGCTTCCGTTGCGAAGGCACGCGGGCAAGCCCTGCCCAGCCGGTGGCCATGCAGTTCTGATACTTGTAATTGTCCGGCTCTTTGTCCGATCCGACAAGCTGCTCGTACAGCGGCCAGAGCTGTCTTGCCATTTCAACGCGCACCTTGTCTGCCAGCGGAGCCCTCTTGAGCCACAGCCCGATCATCTGCGCAAACGCTCCGTTCCAGCCGCCAAGACCCTTGATGTTGAGAATTTCAAAGCCCGCCTCGGCCAGCATCTTTTCAAGGGCAAAAGGGGTATATCTGTAAAAATCGTACGGCACGTCGTGCAGGGGCCATATGAACGGAACCGAAAGGAACAACAGGCCGTCCGGCTTGAGCACGCGGCGCGCCTCCTTGAGCAGGATCATCGGTTCGGGACAATGTTCGAGCACCTGCGTGGCCATCGCACAGTCAACGGAAGCATCTTCGAGCGGCATCTGGCGGCCATCCCAGCGCAGGTCCACGTCCGCCTTGTATATGTTCGAAACCATGTCCATCCCGATGTATCTGCTGACGGAGGAAGGAGCGTTCGTCACAAGGCTCTTGTATGGCATCACGCCGCAGCCGATATCCAAGAATACGCCACGAAAAAGAGGCAGGAGATTTTTCAAATACCGCAACTGCGCGTCGAGAATCACATGCTTGTCAACATTGTCGATATCCATTGAAGGATTGAGGAAATAGCTCGGCTTGCCATCATTGTGATCGTCAGGTGCCATATGCATATGAATACAAAAAATACGCGACTACGGGCAAGCGTAATGACTACGCGAAATACTCCGCAATCAAACGTCCTGCATCTTCGGCTACCCGACGGACTGCCTTGGTGTTTTGGGGGCAAGCCCGGTATTGCGAATGCTGTCGGCTATTGGCCGGTAAGTTGCGTCGCGGCTCGCTGAACGCATTCCATGCGCCCCTCTTTTGAAAGCAGAGTGTGCGGTCTTGGCAAAGGGACTCTGGTTTTCCTCTGCGGATTGCGCACGAG
>JBAZHO010000286.1:0-3340 GCA_041652375.1 Opitutales bacterium
GTCAACCTCGACCTTCTCGATGTTGACCGAGTTGACGGGGAACACGCGCTCCACGCCCTCGCCGGAGGTAACGCGGCGGACGGTGAACGTCTCGTGAATTCCGTGGCCCTTGCGCGCAATCACGATGCCAGCGAAAATCTGGATACGTTCCTTGTCGCCTTCGCGCACGCGTGTGTGGACGCGCACGCCGTCGCCAACCTTGAATTTCTCGCGGCCCGGTATGAGCTGTCCGCTGGTGATCTCGTCGATGATCGGGTTCATTTCTAACTAAAGAGTGGATTTGTTCAAAAGGTCTGGGCGGCGCAGGCGGGTCTTGAGCATTCGCTGCTCGTTGCGCCAGCGCTCAATTTCCGCATGATTGCCCGAAAGCAGCACATCCGGCACTCGCATTCCACGGTATTCAACCGGGCGCGTGTACTGGGGAAAAGAAAGGAGATTGTCGTTGAAGCTATCCTGGGTCAAGGACTTTTCCTCGCCAAGAACGCCCGGCACGTAACGGCATACGGCGTCTATCAGCACGGCTGCGGCGATCGTACCGTTGGTCAGAACATAGTCGCCGATGGACACCTCCCGCGTGACGAGCATGTCCCTCACGCGCTGGTCGATGCCCTCGTAGTGACCCGAAACAAGGACTATGTGCCCCGCCCCGGCAAGTTCCGCGCACATCTTCTGGTCGAGCAGTTCGCCGTCCGGGCAGAGGTATATCACCACGCATCCGGGGGAAGCGACGGACTCGATGGCCTCGCACAAAGGTTCGGGCTTCATGAGCATGCCCGCGCCGCCGCCGAAGGGCCTGTCGTCGGTATTCAGGTGCTTGCCCGCTGCCCAGTCGCGTATGTTGCGCACGCCGATCTCCAGAATGCCGTTCTCGACAGCCCTGCCGATCATGCTCTGGGCGAAGTAGCCCTCGACCATCTCGGGGAAAAGCGTAAGCAGGTCTATCTTCAACTCTGGCATATGGCGGAGAAGATCGTGGAGTTGCTGTTCGACCCTAAGCGCGGCAATCGGAAGGCTTGACGCGAAATGACCAGACGTCAAACCAGCATGCGACAAACGCCCCGGCGCACTATGCGATGAAGGAGCCGCACAAACAAAAACACGCACATGACAAGAGCGCCGGACCTGCCGCCGATTAAACGGTGGCCTTGGCGGCCTCCGCGCGCTTGGCGCGGTTGATCAAGGTGCGGGCGGTATCGCTGGGCTGCGCGCCGACGCCGACCCAGAAGGCCGCGCGGTCGAGTTTGACGGAAAGCTGCTTGCCCTCAATCTTGTTGCTGGGATCGTAGTTGCCAATGATCTCAACGAAACGCCCGTCGCGGGGGCTGCTGCTCTCGGCAACAACCATGCGATACATCGGCTTGTGCTTGGCGCCACCGCGCTGGAGTCTGATTTTAACGGCCATGTGTCTTTGAAATGAAAATACGAAAGTCTCTGTTGAAAGAAAAGGAAAGAACAAACGGAGCGAAGCCCCTGCTGTCAAGCACGCATTCCGAAAGAACAGGCAACGGGGCATAAAATGATTACATTCCATGCTTGAGCCATCGGCGGGCTGTGTCCAATATCTGCAACCTTTGCTGGCAGACGTGCGAACGCCCCCGCGACCAAGGCCCCCCGACCGGAGCGGCAATGGACATAAGCAGGCGCGCATCAAAGCCCTTCCGGGCCCGTAGCTCAACGGTTAGAGCAGAGGACTCATAATCCTTTGGTTCAGGGTTCAAATCCCTGCGGGCCCACCAATCAGAAACCCTCGCCAAGCCGCTTAAATACTAGGGTTGCGGCGGTGAAGCAAGAAAAAGCCAGACTGGCCTAGTTGCGAACATGGTTGCACTTAAATGCCCTTGTTGCCCGAAAAATCAGCAACGATCAGCAACCGGACAGCGTGCGGCGCAAAAATCGGGACACCCCGTTGCCCCCATGCCCCCCGGCCATGTCGCGCCACTACCACCCTGCCCTTTCCCAATTTTTCAAACCCTATGGGGGAAAGTGAATCTTGCCGGACATTTCAGGCGAAAGGGCGATTTACCCTTGATTTTGTCGCCCATTAGGCGACAATACAAAGTGTCATGCGCATCGTGAAGGGCAAAAGGATTGTCGAATGGGCACAGATGTATCCCAATGCCGCCCCGACGCTCATGCACTGGAAGAAACTCATTGAGGACATTCAATTTGCGAACTTTGCGGAACTACGCCGGTATTTCCCGTCCGCCGATCAAGTGATTGTTTCGAGCGGGAATCCCGTCACGGTTTTCAACATCAAACGTCAATACAGGCTGATTGCGGCAATACATTACAACAGGGGCGTCGTTTACACGCTCCGATTCCTGACACATGCGGAATACGACAAGGACAAATGGAAGGTAGAACTATGAAGATGGACTTTACAAACCTGCCGACAACTTACGCTGAACTTCTTGCATGGTTTCCGCCGCGCCGCCTTCACGACGATGCGGCGTACGGGCGGACGATGGAAGTCATCGACCGCATGGCCGTTATGACGCTTAACGACGATCAGGAGGAATACCTTGAACTGCTTTCGGACATGGTGGAAGGATACGCCGAAAAGGTGACGCCGCCCATGCCTCAGCCGTCCGCGCGCGACATGCTGAAGTATCTCATGGAAGAACACGACTTAAACGGCGGCGACCTTGCGGGAATTCTGAAGATCAACCGCGCCTTCGCCTACCGCCTCCTGAACGGCCAGCGCAGGCTTACGGCGGATCATATCAAGGCCCTTGCGGAATACTTCGGCGTCAGCGCAGATTTGTTCCTCGGCACGTCAGGGGCGGGAAAGAAGCGTGCCGTTGTCGCGGCGTAGTCGGAAGCAGCGGACGCCATTCAGGGACGCGTTGTCCTATAAGACATACTAATCATTGCAATAAAATCAGCTAATAGATTGGCAATTGTGGGGTGGTTGTGGGGTAGTTTTACACTGTATTTTAGGTGAAACGTGCGGGTTTATGCCAGACTGCCAATTGACAAAACTGCCAATCGACGCCGTTTTTGAAGGCTTTCTGGCGTTCGCGCTCTCTCGCCCTCGCGCGCGCGTAAAGGTTATTTCACGGTCTTTCGATACGTCGGCATGTATTTCACCTTAAGCCGTTAACGACCCACCGGGGTATATAGGGTGCCCCACGGGGTGCATGAATCAAATATCCATCCCCTCTCTACGGAAGACATCGCGGACGCGTATTGACAGTAAAGAATTGACGAATGTGGAACGACGTAAACAGTAACAACCGCCGCCAGCGTATGAAAATGTCTTGTTGTTCCCGATGGACGGTCTTACTTTCGTTACTCATGAAAACCCATTGCGGATATATCCTACCACTCTTTGCGTTCT
>JBAZHO010000287.1:0-3318 GCA_041652375.1 Opitutales bacterium
GGTCCGAGCTTTTCTGGTATGCCAACGAAAGGCCCGTGGAAAACCGCATCCTGAGCGGCGCGCTGCTGGAAGCGGCCACGGGCTTCATTCCGCGCGGGCGTTTCCCGGCGGCATTCCTCTTTCTGGACATCTCGCCGGAGGCTCTGGACGTGAACGTGCATCCCACCAAGCGCGAGATTCGCCTGCGGGACGAAACGAGCGTGCGCAACTTCGTTTCCGCCGCCGTCCTGAACCGCATGGAGGAACTAGCGCGGGAAGGCTCGCAGAAGCTCTCCGCCCGAACCACGTTGCCCGACCCCGCCGCCCTGCGCCCCGCCGTCCTGCCCGCGCCGCAGACACGCCCGGAAGCGAACGCAGGCAAGGCGCTTGTGCCCGTCCAGCCTGCTGCAGGACCGTCGCCCCGCCCTTCCGTTCCCGCGCCATATCAAGCCGCCGCAAAGCCCGCCGCGCCGCCGCCCGCCGCGCCGCCCGCGCGGGACCGGCGCATCGCCGGGGACGCCCTGCCCTCCCGCTGGCGTTATCTGGGCACGGCGCACGGCAACTTCGTCCTCTTCGAGACGCCCGACGGCCTGCTCTGCCTGAACCGGACCGCCGCGCAAAGCCGCGTGTTCTACGAGGACTACCTGCAAAGCCTGCGCGAGGGCCACCTGCTCACGCAGCAACTGCTCTTTACGCGCCTGTTTGAACTGCCGCCCCTGCTGGCCGACACGCTTGAGCGGCACATCGACTTCTTCCGCGCGAACGGCTTCGGGCTGGAAAGCTTCGGCGGGGACAGCTTCCGCATATCCAGCCTTCCGGCGTGGTTCGAGGGCGAAGGCTGCGAGGACTTTATAAAAGAGGCCGTGGAACGCATTGCGGAAAACGGCATGCGCCCCGACCGCGACGCCGAACTGGCGCGGGACACCCTAGCCCGCCTTGCAAGCGCACACGCGGCGCGTGCCAGCGCCCCGGCGGACGAGATGGAAGTTCTGGCTCTGGCCCGCCGCCTAATGTCGTGCAAAAACCCGCTCGCCGACCCAAAGGGCCGCCCAACCTACTTTGAACTGAGCCGGGGCGAGCTGGAAAAGCGCTGAAGCCTCGATCACCCGGACCGGGAACCGATCGGCGCGAAGGCACGGCCCGATGCAATATAGCGATTTCCAAAAGAAACCCCGAATAGAGGAACCGCAGATAAACGCGGATTTGCGCAGATAAAAACAGGATTTTCTTATAGTGGTTTAGATCAACATCCGGACATTCCCCCATAGCGCCAAAGGCGCGACATGAGAAAGCCCGGGGTGCGCGAAGCAAACCCCGGGTTAACGATATAAAAAATACATTCTGGAGCGCTGCAAGCGCGGCCCTCTTTCCGCATTACAGGCCAGAAGGCCGCGCTTGCAGCGCTTGGGGAAAATACAAATGTGTGTTTTTCATCATACCTAGGGTTTGCCCTAAAAGGGCTGCACCCTAGGCTATCTCATGCCGCGCCTTCAGCGCTTTCAGAGTACAATTCTGTCTCGGTTCGCGCCTTCAGCGCTGCCAGAAGTGTCCACAAGTCAAATGGAACTACTATAAATATTCTTCTTCTGGTATTTCGGCGGTCTTTTGAGAATCGCCATATCCGACCCGCAGCCGCGCCCGCTACTGCGCCAGAAAGCGCAGCGCGGCTAGGTAGCCCTCGAAGCCGAGGCCGGAGATCACGGCCTTGCTCACGGCTGCGGTGTAGCTGTGCTTGCGGAAGTCCTCGCGGGCGTGGACGTTGGAAATGTGTACCTCCACCACGGGCGTCTTCACGGCGGCGATGGCGTCGCGCAGGGAGACGCTGGTGTGTGTGTAGCCGCCGGGGTTGAACACGATGCCGTCCAGCGCGTCGTCCTCGGCCTTGTGTATGGCGTCGATCAGCGCGCCCTCGTGGTTGGACTGAAGGAAGCTCACCTCCGCGCCAAGCCCTTCCGCCGCCGCGCGGACGAGCGCCTCCAGATCGGCCAGAGACAGCGGGCCGTACGTGCCGGGTTCGCGTTTGCCGAGTCGGTCGAGATTGGGACCGTTGAGGACGAGAATGCGCTTCATGCGAATCTTGTAGCGTACCGCGCCCCGGAAAACAAGCCTGCCGGGGGCCGTATCGAGCCAACTACGCGCCCAGTTCCCGCCGTATCTCCGCCTGCACCTCCGCGATGCCCTTCTGCGCGTCGATAAGGTGATACGGGAACACGCCCATAAGCTCCTTGAGCGGCTCGTGCGTGAGGGAAAGGAAGGTCGTGTAGCGCGCGCGCGCGGCCTCGGGGTCGGTATCCGTCCTGCGGAGTTCCTCGCCCGCTGCGGCGGCCTTGGCCCCGCGCGAAAGCTGCCGCTCGACGCTCGTTTTCTCGTCCACCATCAGCACCACGATGCGGAAGCAAGGTTCCGGCAGGGACGCGTCTGCGGCCTTTAGCGCCTTGAGATTGTCGAAGAGTATCTTCAGGCACTCCGCCTGCACGCCCGTGCGCGGGAAGCCGTCCACGATCACGCCGTCGGATCCGCCAGCTTTGATCAAGGCGCGGAGCATCAGGCCGATCACTTCGGAATCGCCGACCATCAGGCCAGCGTCCTTGAGCTTCTTCGCCTCCGGGCTTTGGAGCAGGTCGCTGATCACGACCGGTTCCGCCGTGAGGGAGCGGCATTGCATTATGAAACGCGTCTGCGTGCCCTTGCCCGCGCCGGGTGCTCCGTTGAGCCAGAATATCTCGCGCGGGAAGCGGATGGCCGCTTCGCCAAGTTCGTTCACGAGAGCCTTCCACGCAGTATCCATGATCTTGCGTGCCTGAGCGCTCAGGGGGGAATCGCAGTTGCAACAGGCCATACCAAGAGAGTGTTAACTTGAGGGGTAGAGTGCCCAAACAAAAGCCATCCAACACATATGCGGTCAAGGCAAAATGGCACGCTCGCGCGATTTGCGGGACGAAGGATGCAGGGAGGATTGCGCGACGGCCCTTCTCCCTATTCATTCAGCCCGATGCATGTAGAGCAAAACAAGTGGCGCGAACCCCTGCTGGCCGCTCTGGCCGCCGTTCTGTGCGCCCTGCTGCACACAGCCGCCTTTCCCTTCGCCTTCATGGGCGGAAAGGTTCTCTGCGTGTCCGAATCCGCGTATCTGTTTCTGGTCCCGATCGCGCTGTGGCTCATGGTCCGCAGGCGCGGCATCCGGGCCACGCTGGCCGTGTCGCTCGGCGCGGGATGGGCGAGCTGGCTGATTTTGCTCATTTGGCTGCGCCACGTGACGCTGGGGGGCACGATCGGGCTGGCCCTGATCATGAGCCTGTTCCTTGCTGGCTGGGCGCTGGCGGCGAGACGGGTTCTGCC
>JBAZHO010000288.1:0-3266 GCA_041652375.1 Opitutales bacterium
ATATCCTCGATCCTGTTGATATCCTCGTCGAGCTTCTTGGGGCTGAACGGGTCGCCGGGAATCATCATAAGAGCGCGGGTGATGAAGACTTCCGGGAAAACTTCCTCGCCCTCCACGCTGATGTCTCCCACGAAGTACTGCTTGCCCTCGTGAACGTGAATATTCAGGACGATGTTGCCGTCGGGGCGTTCATCAACCTTGACGTCGTCATCGTTGATGCTGATGTCCAGATAGCCGTTGTCCTTGTAATAATCGCGTATCTTGCCCAAGTCCTCGTTGAGCTTCTCCTCGTCCAGACGGCCCGAACCGGATAGCCACGACCACCACCACTTGTAGCGCGAAGTTTCAATCTGGCCCAGAAGCTTGCTGCGGGTTAACTTGTCGTTGCCCTCGAAAGCGATGGACTTGATGCGCATGCGCTGGCCCTCGTTGATTTCGAAGGTGACGCGGCCAAGTCCAGTTGCGGGATTGCGGTCGATCTTGTAGTCGATCTTGGCGCTGGTGTAGCCCTTCTCGCTGTAGTATGTCCGCATGCTGTCAGCCGCCTTGCGCACGCTCAACTCGTCGAGCACAGCGCCGGGAGTGATGCTCATGCCTGCCTTGTGCAGAAGTTTGCTGCGCGCGTAAGTCTCGTTGCCCTTGATTGTTACGTCCTGAATACGGTACTTGCTCTGGACGCTGAAAACCAAGTTGACCATCGCGGGCGAAAGCTCATCGACCTTGACCTGAATGAAGTCGAAAAGGCCTGTGTCGTACAGGCTTCGCACGGAACGGTCCACGAGCATCTGGTCATAGACCATGCCCTCGCGGACTTGCAAATGAGCCAAGATCACTTCCCTGCTGACATTCTGCAGCTGGCCGTAATCAATAATGATCTTGTTGACTACCGGCGGGATGTCGTCTTGGGCGTACTGCGCCTGAATGGAGCCTGAGGCTACAAACGAGATCAGCAGGAGGAGAGCATATTGAGGGAAACGCATGAAGGGGCTAGACCGATTCGGTAAAGTTTTCGAAGCTTGTATATTCCGGGATGAAGGTCAAATCCAGAGATCCGACTGGACCGTTACGTTGCTTGGCAATGATAAGCTCAACCTTTCTCGTGCCTGCGGGAACGCTGGCCTTATCACTGCTTTCTTTGTCCTTTGCAAGGAGTAAAACGACGTCGGCGTCTTGTTCAATGGAGCCTGACTCTCGCAGATCCGAGAGGCGTGGTTGCCTGTTTTCTTTTTCAGCTTCGCGGTTAAGCTGAGAAAGGACAAGGACCGGGACCTCAAGTTCCTTGGCAAGGCTCTTCAAACCGCGGGAAATTTCAGAAATCTGTTGTTCGCGCGGAGTTCTGGAATCTCCCATGCCGGAAATAAGCTGTAAATAGTCGATCACGATCAGGCCTAGGCGCTCCTTGTCGCGCGCTAGTCTTGCCTGCATGCGCCGGGCCTTGGCCCTCAGTTCGAGTATCGAAACATGGCCCGCGTCATCTATCCAGAGGGGGGCGCGCTTCATCTCGGCGGCAACGGCGGTGATGCTCCTAATGTCGTCCTTGCTGAGCGTTCTGTCGCGCACGCGGCGCATGTTCACCCTCGCGCGCCTGCAAAGCATGCGCATGGTGAGCTGGTCCGCGCCCATTTCGACGCTGAACACCAGCACGCGCGCGGGTTCGCCGTGCTTGGGGAAGGATGCGTGCTCGGCGATGTTCATGGCCAGCGAGGTCTTGCCCATCGACGGGCGCGCGGCCAGAACGATCATTTCGCCCTTGTGCAGGCCGAACGTCATGCGGTCCAGATCCTTGTAGCCTGTCATCACGCCGGAGTCGGACTCGCCGGACATTATCCGGGTAATCATGGCCGTGACGTCGTCCACGCTCTTGCCAAGGGACACCGCCGCGTCGGAGACCCGGTCCTGACTGATCTTGAAGACCTCCTGCTCGACGTTGTCGATGAAGGTGTCGAGCTGGCCCTCGTTGGTGTAGCAGCCCTCCACCACGTTGATGGCGGTCCTTATCAGGCGGCGCAGAACCCACTTCTCGAATACGATCTCCAGCCAGTGCTGCGCGTGTACGGTGCTCTCGATGCGCGAGGTGATGCGGTTGAGCAAAGCATGCCCGCCTATGTGTTCAAAGAGATTGAGTCCCGAATCCGGGTCGCGTTCCCTGCCCGGAAGAGTGCCCACCGTGCGCCCGCCCAGCCAGTTGGCCAAGGTGATCTGGTCAACGCCGGTGTTGCTGCGCTGCAACTGCTCGATGGCGTGGAAGATGATCTCGTGCGAAGGCCTGTAAAAGGACTCCGGGCGCAGCCCCTTGGCCTGACACAGGGACAAGGTCTCCTCGGCATCGATGATGCAGCAAGCCAGAAGGGCTTCCTCGGCGTCGGTGTTGTTGGGCGCGACGCGACCAATGGCGGCGTCCGCGCCGGAACCTCGCGCGCTCGATCCTCTGGAAGAGCGCGGGGTTGCCTCGGTATCTTCAGGGGCAGGCATCGTTAGGGTCCGGGATACCCTTGGACTAAGGCGCTAGGCCTGGGGATTGTCGGCGGAAGCGTCCTCGATCGGGTTTTCCGAAACGATCTCGAACTCGAATTCGATGCTCACCTCGGAATGCAGGCGGATGCGCGTGGTGTGCTTGCCAAGGGTGTGGGCAGGCGTGTGCAGGGAAATCTGACGCTTTTCCAGTTCGACGCCTTCTTCCTTGATGCGGGCAAGAAGGTCCTGTGCCGTAACGGAACCGAAGACCTTGCCGCCGGGGCCGGTCTTGACGGCGATGGCAACCTTGATGGCTTCCAGCTTGGCGGCGATCTCCTTGGCCCCGTCAAGCTCCGCCTTGCGGCGGGCTTCGCTGCGGGCGCGAAGCGCCTCGATCTGCTTGCGGTTGGACTTGGTCACCAAGATGGCAATGCCGTGCGGGAGCAGGTAGTTGCGCGCGAAACCAGCGCGGACGTTTACCTGTTCGCCCTCGTTGCCGAGGTTTTCAACGGGCTTGAGCAGGAGAAGATCTGTTGTCGCCATGATAATATATAGCAGAAATGTTTGGTTGGAGGCCGTGGGAATGCGGACGGCCAGTCCCTTGAAAAGGGAGCAACTTTATGCATCGCCCCGTGCTTGGCAAGCCCCGAATGCCCCTATCGGAAGGAATTGCGCCGACCGGCAGAAGTCATCAATCGGCTTTGGCCTCGTTCAGGCGTCTGCCGAAGAGCATCTCCATCGAATCAAGCGCATCCCTGTATATTACAGGCTTGCCGTTTTTCATCCTGACGGTGTTGCGGCTGTGGTTGGCC
>JBAZHO010000289.1:0-3256 GCA_041652375.1 Opitutales bacterium
GGGCAAGCGGTCCGTCGATCGGCACGGGCGTCATCGGCGGCATGCTCGCGGCAACCTTCCTTGCCACGTTCTTCGTACCGATGTTCTATCGAATCATCGACCGTCTGGGCTATCGCCATCCCGACGCCCCCACCAAGAAGGAGGACATAACCAATGCGTAAGATCATTCTGCCGCTGGCAACAGCCGCGCTGGCCCTCGCAGGGTGCAGCATGGCCCCGAAATACGAACGTCCGGCTGAAAGCCTGCCCGCATCGATGGGCGAGGGCGCGCCGCATTCCGCCGTGCAGGATTCCACGCTGGACCAGTGGTGGCTGCGCTTCGGCGACGCAAAACTGAACGAGCTTGTGGAACGCGCCCTTGCGCAGAACACGGACCTGATGCAGGCCGCCTCGCGCATCGGGCAGGCCCGCGCCGCTCTCGGCATGAACAGGGCGGACAAGTGGCCCGCGCTGGGCGGCAACGCGCAGGCGGCCCGCAGCGAGACGCCCGCGTACAAGCTCTCGCCCGGTCAGCCGGACATCTCGAACTCGTTTCAGGTCAACGGCCTGTTGAGCTACGAGGTGGACCTGTTCGGACGCGTTGCCTCATCGAACCGCGCGGCGGAGCAGGACCTGCTCTCCTCGCAGTACGCGCTCCAGAGCATGCGTTCGTTCGTCGCGGCGGAGACGGCCACGACATATTTCAACCTCGTCGCGGCGCGCGAGCAGCTCCGCCTGACGCTCGGCAGCGTGGACACGCGCAAAAACACCCTGCGAATCCAACAGAAGCGCTTCGATGCCGGATACGGAACCGACGCCGAGCGCCAGCAGGCGCAGGCCGACCTGTCCAGCGCCGAAGTCACGCTGCCCGACGTGCAGCAGCGCATAGAGTCCCTCCAGTCCGCGTTGCGCATCCTCGTGGGTTCGGACTCTGAGCAGATCTGGAACGCCGTCCCCGTGGAAGGCGTGCCCGAAGCCCTGCCCATGCCGCCGACGGTGGCGTGGGACTACGCCCCAGCATCGCTATTGGAACGCCGCCCGGACATCCTCGCGGCGGAAGCCAGCCTCAAGGCCGCCGGCGAACGCATAGGCGTGGCCAAGGCCCAACGCTGGCCCACTCTGTCGCTGGGAGCCATTCTAGGCACTGCGGACGGCGATCTGGACGGACTGTTCTCCGCCGGTTCGCGCACATGGACTTTGTCCGGCACACTGACCGGCCCGATCTACGACTTCGGCAAGAGCAAGAACCGCGTGGAGTCCGCCAAAGCTCAGGCGGAAATGGCGGAATGGAACTACCGCGCCGTGGTGCGCGGAGCGTTCAAAGAACTGCGCGACGCGGCCACGGCCAGCGACCTGTCCCGCCAGTCCGTGGAGGCACGGGAAAAACAAGTGACAGCGTGGAACCGCTACCTCGAAATAGCCACCAGCCGTTACGAAACCGGCTACGCCGACCCGCTGGAAATTCTCGATGCGGAGCGCGGCCAGTTCGCGGCGGAGCTTTCGCTGGTCAACGCCCGGCTCAACCGACTCGTGGCCGCAGTGAACCTATGCCGCGCCCTAGGCGGCGGATGGGACGCAAAGACAGATATTTCAGGCCAATAGCATTCAGACGTTTGGGAGATAGTTTGATGCTTGCATGCCAGGGCGGGTTCTTAGGAACCCGCCCGTTTTTTTGTCAAGTCCAGAGCCTGCGCCACGTTCGCGCAGCCCGGCCAAAATAGCGGTTGCCAAAAGTCGGCCAATTTTAAGCCGGGGCGTGTGCATACGTCGGTTGTCCCGTTTCCTTGCCAGATTAGGTTTCTATTTTGGGAAACTTCTGGCAATCGCTATAAAATTGCCAATAAGGATTGGGCGGCTGGGCATATGATATCGGAGCAATTCGCGCATACACTTCCATAACTACCTACCGGATTATGTACTGCGCCGCCAAACCTTTGAGCGTCATGTTTTCCGCTATCGCATCGTGCGGAATCAGCAAGTAGCGCCACGGTTTGCCGCCATGCTTGGCGTTGTGGTCGGAAGCGTGCTTACACCATATCACTGCCGCATTCTTCTTTGTCTGAACCTCGGGGTCCTCCATGTCATTCCGTGCCTTTGGTTCGAGCATGTAGATGGCATCGACCGTTTCCGCCACGAAATCCGGTTGGTATTCGCGTTGGTCGGTCCCCCACTTGTAATAGAGCTGAAACTGACCACGGGCAGGGCGGAACCATTTGTCCGCGTCCCTATCGACAACAATCGAGAGAACGCGCTCCGTATCCGACTGAAACTTCAGTACAGGGAAAAGGCATCGGCTAAAGCCGCCGAAGAGCATCTGGGCAATCTTGGATTTATCTGCCACTGGAAGCCTGAAATTGTGGACCGGCTCGTCGGATGAGGTTGAAACAGGGCGCTTCAGCTCGGTAAAGCCTTTGCTGACGACGACCTCGTATCCAACGGCGTTCTCCCAATGATGTGCCTGCATCTGGGCGTGTATAAAATTAGCGAGCAAACGCGCCTGCGCTTGGTTCTGGAGGACCATCAATACCTCGCGTTCATCCTTTAAGTAACTCCGCAGGTGCTGCACCATCTGACTTGCCAAGTAGTAAAGCAGGTCGGCATGGTGGTCGTAGGAAATATCATCAAAATCTATCAATATGCGGACGATGTAGTTCTCGGGTCGAAGTTCCGTCTGTGTATCGGCTGACGCAGCAAGAGTTTCTTGTTCGCTCGTCCGAAGATTTCGAAGCAGTATATCGCGTTCTGTTGGTTGCTGCTGTATCGATCTTGTGTCGAGCGTGAACGAATCAAACCCGCTGGAAACCTCCCCCTTGGGCACAACAGTTATGCGCGGAATGTCGATGTTATCACGTTGAACGAAAACCGTCGTCATGGTTTTCACCACCGCCGCCACATTGACGGCTTCGACCACACCAGCCAGTTCCCCTTGCATGGGCGCAGTAATCTTGGCGACCTTGGCTGCCATTTCTTTTTGCACTTGCTCGCCAAGTAACATTCCGGAGTTTGCTAGATGCTCGTATTGGGAAAATATTTCGTAAGCTGCCTTTGCAACCTTCTGTTCTGCCTCGGTTTTGAAAATGGGAGCTGCGGAAGGTGCAACGGATTGAGTAATTGCGACAGAAGTCGTCTCAACTGACTTTCCACCAAACATTTCCACAATCTTCGGCTGGCAAATAACTGTCACTATTTTTTCTTGCTGGTCAGGAGGTGCCAGATAGAGCTTTTCCAGCCTGATTGTCGAATCCGGTCTGTTGGCCTCGTCGATAATCTCCTGAAA
>JBAZHO010000290.1:0-3246 GCA_041652375.1 Opitutales bacterium
CACCATGTTTCGCGTCGAGCTGGCCAACGGCCATCTTGTCCTCGCACATATTTCCGGGAAACTGCGCAAGCATTTCATCCGCATCACGGTGGGCGACGTCGTGAAGATGGAGATGAACACACACGATCTGGAAAAGGCGCGCATCACGTTCCGTCTGCGCAACGCCACCAATCCAAACGCTCCGGCCCGCAGCTACGGCTCGCGCCGCAGATAAGCAGGGATTTACGCAGATTATTGGAGAAGAAAAAGTTCTGGTTTTCCAATCCCTTTTTTATCCCTGCTTATCTGCGGATAAAAATTCTGGGTCTAATTTTGGTTTTCTTTTGTAAATCAGTCCCGGATGCCTCGCGTCGGCGCGCTCGAAACGAAAAGCCCGGAACTTTCGCTCCGGGCTTTTCAGGTAGCCTTTTCAGGCTGCGTAAACGTCTCAGGGTGACGGCGGGGGTCGTTACTTGCGCTTGCGGGGCTTTTTGGCGTTGCCGTAGTCGGGCAGCTTGACGGGCTGCTTCGCCGCTTCGACCGTTTCCTCCTGCGTGCGCTTGTGGTTGGTGTGAAGCTGCTGGAGGATGCTCATGCCGTTGGACACCGTCCAGTAGAGCACGAGGCCGGAGGAGAAATTGTAGCAGAAGAACAGGAAGATCAGCGGCATGAACTTCATGATCTTGGCCTGCGTGGCGTCCATGCTCGGGTTCGGGGTGAGATGCATCTGGTAGAGCATCGTCACGCCCATGAACAGGGGCAGGATGTTCAGCGGGAAGCCGGAGATCACGGCCACGGTGTCGGGCAGCGAAAGGTCGCGTATCCAGAGGAAGTGGCCGAAGCGCAGCTCGCTGGCCCCGCGCAGCATGTAGTAGAAGGCGATGAAGATCGGGATCTGGATCAGGATCGGCACGCAGCCCGCGAGCGGATTGACCTTGTACTTCTTGAAGAGCGCCATCGTCTCTTCGTTGAGCTTCTTCTGGTTGTCCTTGTATTTTTCCTTCAGTTCCTTGAGCGGGATCTGCAGGCGGGCCATCTTGCGGCTGTTTTCCGCCGCTTTGGCGGTGAGGGGCCAGAAGATCAGGCGGATGATGATGGTCATCACGATGATGGCCAGACCCCAGTTGACCAGCAGGCCCTGAAGGGCCACAAGGCCCGTGTAGAAGAGTTTGCCCACGAAGCCCACGAAGTTGCCCACGAAGCCCAGCGGCTTGCTCCAGCCGAACTGCATGACCTTGTCTTGATGCTCATCGAGCTTGGAGAGGCGCTTGTATTCCTTGGGGCCGATGTAGCAGGAAACGGTGACGTCGCCGCGCTGACCGGGGGCCAGAGGCGAAAGTTCGAAGCCGATGGATGCCGCGAGGCCCTTGCTCGGCTTGCCGTCGATCGGGGGCAGGGTGACGGCGCGCATCACGATGCTCTTGGCGGGCACGACGGGGGTCAGAATCGAGGCGAAAAAGGGATTCTTGGTCGTGGCCCAGACGATCTGGTCGGTCTTCTCTATATATGGCTTGGGGTCGCTGCGGGAGAAGATGCCGCCGCCTTCAAAGTCGCTGGCCCGTTCGTAGATGAAGGCATCGCCGTTGTAGTAGCCGGCGTTGAGGCTGTAACCGTAGTGGTCGCTCGGGTCCGGCGCGGCCAGACCGAGGTCCATGTAAAGGGAGGATGCGCCTTGAATGCCCTGCCCGTTGTTGATGATCGAGGTGGTGTGCCTGATCGTGTAAGGGGCCGCGCCTTCGCTTTCGAGGCTGATTTCGTAGCTGCGTCTCATCGTCACGCCGGAGGACATCTGGCGGACGAACACGATTCTGGTGTCGGAAATCTCATCGATCGAATAGGGCTGCGTCTGCGGGCTGATCTTGCCCTCAGCCCATGTGTCCAGCGCGAGCGCGGGCGTGGCGGAGAGGGCGTTGAACACGTAGGGGGCGTCCTCGCCCTGCACGGCGGGGTAATCCTTGAAGGCCACGTTGCGGATGGCGCCGCCCCAGCTTGTGAATTCCACGCGCACGAAGTCGTTTTCCAGCACGCTCGTGATTTCCGGCGCGGAAGGATCGACGGCCTGCTCGAGGGGGGCTGGCGCGACGAACGCCGGCTGCTGCTCGACTGGCACGGGCGCGGCGATGGGCCTTTCGGCCTGTGCTGCCAGCGCCTGCTGGACCATTTCCTGTCGCTGCGCCTCGCGTATGCGGGTCTGTTCCTCTTGGTAGGCCGATGTCTGCTTGTTCTGCCAGTACATCATGCCAAGCGCCGCTATCAGCAGCAGGATGCCTATCGTGGTATTTTTCTTGTCCATGCGTATTATTTCTGCCGGGGCGGGGGCACCGGATCATATCCATGCCCACCTCGCGGATGGCAACGTAAGATTCGTCTTGTGGCAAGCCACAAGCCTTTAAAAGGTCCATGGATTTTGATCGCCTCCACGGCGTAGCGCGAGCAGCTCGGCTCAAAGCGGCAGCCCATGCCGGGTCCGGCCATCAGATGCAGCATCGGCGACACGAACAACTGGTAGCCGCGCACCAGCAAAATCATCACCCACGCCAAGGCTTTTTCGATCGCGCGCATCATGGCCTTTGGGCTTGCGCGCGACTCGCGCAGCGAAGGGCGTGTTCCCTGAACAGGTCCTGCACTTGCGGGCCGCTCATCTGGAGTATGCCCGCGCTGGCTATGAGCAGTATGTCGCAGGAGGGCGGCAGGATGTCCTGCGCGTTGCGGAAGGCTTCCCGCAGGAGGCGTTTGGCGCGGTTGCGGGCCACGGCGTCGCCGATTCTTTTTGACGCGATCACTCCGAGGCGGCGCGTGCCTGTGTCCGCAAGGCGAAGGCGCAGCCTGAACGCAGCGCAAACGCGCCCTGTGCTGTGGGCGCGGATGGCTTCAAAGTCTGCACCTCGGCGCAGATGTTGCGCCCCGGTCAGCCTCATATGGAAAAGAAGAGATCTTTTCGGGCTAGTTGGTGACGGTGGCGGCGAGGCGCTTGCGGCCACGGGCGCGGCGTGCATTGATGTTGTTGCGGCCACCTTTTGTGGCCATCCGGGCGCGGAAGCCGAACTTGCGGATGCGGCGGATCTTGGAAGGGCGGTATGTCGGTTGCATGACGTCTTGCTGCTGTTAAATGGAAAAGCGACCAATTCAAGCGTTCTTCGCGCCATTGTCAAGACGCTTGGACGGGAAGAATGCGGGAAGCGCGGCGCGGCGCGGCCCTTCAGGCTTCGGACAGATAGCGTTCGGCCTCGATCGCGGCCTGACAGCCCATGCCAGCCGCCGTGACGG
>JBAZHO010000291.1:0-3244 GCA_041652375.1 Opitutales bacterium
GTGCCCGCCGCCGCCGAAGCGTGCCGCGAGCCGGTCCACGCGCATGGCGGGGTCCTTGGCGCGGAAGCTGCCTTTCACAGAGTTGCCCCGGTATTCGAGTATGGCCCCGATCTGCACCCCGTCTATGTCTCGGGCGTAGTCCACGATGCCCTCGGTTTCCTCTGACGTGGCACCGGTGTCGGCCCAGATTTTTTCGGGCAGTATGCCCACGCAGAAGCGGCCCTCGAACTCGAAGCGAAGGGAGTAAAGGAAGGTCCGTAGAATCTCAATCTTGCTGAAAGGTTCGTTCTCGTACAGCTCCCTTGCGGCGTCGGCGGGGTCCGCGCCCAGAGCGATGAGCTGACAGCAAAGTTCGAAGCAGCGCGCCGTGGTGGTGGCGAAGCGGAACTGTCCGGTGTCCGTCGCAATGCCCACATACAGGGCCTGCGCCGTGACGGCGTCCAGCGGCAGCTTGTTGTCCAGAAACAGGCAGCCAAGTATCTCCGCCGTGGCGCAGGCTTCCGGGTAGATGTAGTTGCTGGCCGCAAAGCGGGCGTTGGAAATGTGGTGGTCGATGTTGATCAGAACCTGACCGATACGGGCGCGTAGCCCTTTGCCCAAACGATCTTCCGCTGCGCAATCGACGGACAGCGCGACGCGCTGCTCAAGGTCCGCCACTTGAGCGGGCTGATAAAACGGGGTGTCGCCCACAAAGGCCTTCTGGTTGCGCGGCACGGGGTGCTCGTTCACGGCCACGGCGTCGCAACCGAGCGCGCGCAGGCAGCGCGTCAGGGCCACCTGAGAGCCGATGCAGTCCCCGTCCGGGCGCACGTGCCCGACCACGACGGCCTTCCCGCCGCCGGAAAGGGCGCGAAGCTGCGCCGCGATCGCGGGGCCGTCGCCGGCGGTGCAATGCTCCCTTGTCTGCTTGTCAGGCATGGGAAGCGGGGCGCTGTTTTCAGTCGTTCCGCTCATCTTGTTCCGGCTCCAGAGCGTCCATCAGGTCGTTTAGGCGCGCGCCTCTTTCAAGGGAATCGTCGAACTGGAAGCTCAGGTGGGGCAGGTATTTCAGGACAATCACCTTGCCCAGAAGGGCGCGTATTTCCCGCCCTTCACGACCGAAGAAACGCCTGACAGCCGCCTGATCCGTCTCGTCGCCCAGAACCCCGTAGAACACGATCGCGTCCTTCAGGTTCGGGGCGGTGTCCACATCACTGATCGTTATGCGCACGGAAGTGTCGCGGTAACGGGTGTGGAGTATGGAAGATATCTCTCGCTTGATAAGCTCGTTGATTCGGACAACGCGCATGGTGGTGTTTTTAAAGGTTTGTTAGTTGCACACTTAGCGGTAGTCGTGCATCGCAGAGGCGATGACGACTTTGATCTTGCCCGTCGTGGAGGACGGAAGGAATGCTCTTTAGAGTGCAGCCTTGATCTTGAGAATCTCGTAGCACTCGATGGTGTCGCCGACCTGATAGGCGTCCGTGCTGTCGAGCTGGATGCCGCACTCGTAACCGGCGCGCACTTCGGATGCGTCGTCCTTGAAGCGGCGCAGCGTGGAGACGCGGCCTTCGCTGATCACCTGACCCTTGCGGAGCAGGCGGGCGAGGGCGGAACGCGCAACCCTGCCTTCCATGACCATCGAACCGGCGATCGTGCTCTTGGCCACGGGGAATATCTGGCGGACTTCCGCCGCGCCGATCTTGTTCTCGCGCAGTTCGGGCGGCAGCTCTCCGGCCATCGCGTCCTTGATCTGGTCGATAAGCTCGTAGATGATGTTGTGCTGGAAAAGCTTTATGCTGTGGTGTTTGGCGAACGGAGCCACGCCGTTTTCCAAGTTGACGTTGAAGGCCACGATGGCGGCCTCCGCCGCGCTGGCCATGAGGATGTCGTTCTTGGTGACCGCTCCCACGCCCATGTCCACGACTTCGAGCTTTATCTTGTCGCTCTTGATCAGTTCCAGCGATACGGCGAGGGCTTCCGCCGTGCCGTACACGTCGGCCTTGACCACGACGCGGTACATCTTGGAACGGGACTGCGCGATGGCGGCGAACAAGTCGTCGATGCTCGCGCGTCCGCTCTTCTGGTTGGCCTCGTCCGCGTGAACCTGATCAAGCTTCATGCGGTGGGCGTTCTCTTCAGCTTCTTCCTTGGCCGCGCGTTCGTTGGCCACGGTGTGGAAAGTGTCTCCAGAGTCCGGCGTGGAGGTCCAGCCGACGATCTTGACCGGCATGCCCGGTGTGGCCGTCTTGATCTGCTGGCCCTGATCGTCGATAAGGGTGCGCACGCGGCAGTAGTGCGGCCCGCAGACAAGCGAGTCTCCGCGCTTGAGGGTTCCTTGCCGAACGATGACGCTGGAGGTCGCACCGACGCCGATTTCCTTCTGCGATTCAATCACGACGCCTTCGGGCGATCCCTTGAAGTCGGCTTCTATGCCTTCGGTCACTTCGGTCTGAAGCAGAATCGCGTCAAGAAGGCTCTCGATACCCAGACCCTTCAGCGCCGAAACGGGCACTGCGAGCGTTTCACCGCCCCATTCTTCCGGGGTCAGTTCGCGTTCCTGAAGCTGGCGGCGGACTCTGTCCACATCCGCGCCCGGCATGTCCGTCTTGTTGATGGCTATGACGATCGGGACCCTCGCAAAGCGGGCGTGGCCCAAGGCTTCGTCCGTCTGGGGCATGAAGCCGTCGTCAGCCGCGACGACGAGCACCGCGATGTCCGTCACGTTCGCGCCGCGCGCGCGCATGTTCGAGAAAGCGGCGTGACCGGGCGTGTCGATAAAGGTGATCATCTTGCCCTTGTGCTCCACCTGATAGGCGCCGATGTGCTGCGTGATGCCGCCGGCTTCGCCCGCTGCAACATGGGCCTTGCGGATGGTGTCCAGAAGAGTGGTCTTGCCGTGATCGACGTGGCCGAGGATGCAGACCACGGGCGGACGCGGGTCCATCTTCGCCTTGCGTTCCGGCGGGGTGGGCTTCTTCTCGACAACCACCTGCTGCTGGGCTTCGCCGCGATGGCGCACGTCCAGCTCTATGCCCTGCTTCTGGGCGAGCTTCTTTGCCACGTCCACCTCGATGATCTGGTTCATCGAAGCGAAGATATTCATCTCCATCAGTTCGGAGATGAGCTGGAAAGGCTTGCGTCCGATCTGGATGGCGAAGTCGCGCACCACGATCGGGGGTTTGATGACCAGAATGCGCTTCTTCTCCGATCCTGCGGCCACGACCGGGGCTGCCAGTTCGGCGGCGGAGGGCGGGGGAGGGGG
>JBAZHO010000292.1:0-1282 GCA_041652375.1 Opitutales bacterium
ACGGGCTATGGACTCACCAGCGCAACCAACCCATAACCTCATCTTGGGAAAGGGAAACGTTCGTTTCCCTTTCCCTGCCCGCCCGGCGAGGGCCTTCAAGTTCTATTCCACACCAAATAGCGAGGAACCGACGCCTCTCCGAGACGTCCTCGGCGTGTGCATACGTCGGTTTTCCCGTTTCCTTGCCGGATTAGGTTTCTATTTTGGGAAACTGTTGGCAATCGCTCTATGACGCGCCATCTGAATCATGGGCACAGGCGGCCTTCCGCTCCTTCCGGCAGGGTCCGGCGGCATTTTCACACTCTGGAAACAATGCGGCTCGAAACCGGCGGCGCTTCGTGACAGGATTCCTCACATGCCGGAGGATGCGAAAATCGAATGGGTGGTTCTGGACGCTATGGGAGTGATATACAGCGCGAGGGATGACGTGACGGACATCCTGATACCCTTCCTGCGCGAACGCGGCTGCGATCTGCCGGACGACATGATCGTGCGCGACTACAAGAGCGCCAGCCTCGGCAGGATGAGTTCGGACGACTTCTGGACGGCCTGCGGCATGGAAAACCCGGAAGGGCTGGACTGCGAGCTGACCTTCATGCACAGCCTGAACCCCGGCTTGCTGCAAATGCTGCCCAAGCTCCGGGACAACGGCGTCAGACTGGCCTGCTTGTCCAACGACGTGAGCGAATGGTCCCGCCTGCTGCGCCGCCGCTACGGGCTGGAACGCTGGGTGGAGAAATGGGTCATAAGCGGAGACGCGGGCCGCAGAAAGCCGGACCCCGCCATTTACGAGAAGCTGCTGCGCGCGACCAATGCGCCACCGGAATGCTGCCTCTTCGTGGACGACAGGCAGAAGAACATCGACGCGGCAGCCCGCCTCGGCTTTCAGACGCTGCTGTTCAACGAAAGCGGCAAAGACGCGCAGGCGCAGTTCGACAAAGTGCTTGAACTGGCGACGCGGGACTAGTGTGGCGTTAGGCAACTCTATGGAAGTATGCCAGCGCAACGCGGACGCCTCGGAGAGGCGTCCCTACCAGCGGATTATGAACGACTTACGCATCCTTAAGGTAGGGACGGCTGTCCCCAGCCGTCCGTTCGGGGGCATCGGGGATGTCAGCGAATTTCGCTATAGTGGTTTCTATCAACATCTGGACATTCTCCCATAGCGCCAACGGCGCGACATGAGATAGCCCGGGGTGCGCGAAGCAAACCCCGGGTAAAGGATATAAAAAACACTTTCTGGAGCGCTGCAAGCGCGGCCCTCTTTCCGCATTACAGGCCA
>JBAZHO010000292.1:1292-3240 GCA_041652375.1 Opitutales bacterium
CAGGCCAGAAGGCCGCGCCTTCAGCGCTCCCAGAAGTGTCCACAAGTCAAATGGAACTACTATAACACCACACTAGAGCGCGACCCTTTACGCATGTATCCTCAGGCCCCGGCGCAGGAAGGTCGGCACGTCAAGGTCCTCTCCCTGATACAGGTTGGCCTCGGTCTTCTCGAAAAAGCCCCTGTTGTCGGTATCGCTGAAGTTGAACTCGTCCTGCGGGACTTTCTTCGAGGATGACGCGTTGGTCTTTGACGGAAGGCGCGAGGCATCCGGCGTCCCCGGATCGGCCCTCTTGGCCGCCGCCGACGGCAAGGACGCCGCTGCCTGCCTGCGCCGCTGCGCCGCCGCCCGCGCGGCGTTGGCCACGCTGCCTGCGTTCGCGCTGACTTCTGTCGCGCCGATGACGGTGATCTGTATCGAGTCGCGCATGCCGCCGTCTATCACGGCTCCCATGACGGTGTTCTGACGGCTGCCGAACTTCTCGCAAACCGCGTCCATGATCTGGTTCACCTGCGCCATAGCCATGCCGGGGCCGCCGCTGATGTGTATGATGAGCGAATCGGCCTTGTTGGCGTACTTGTATTCGGGCAGGTGCAGAAGCGGGCAAAGGTCAAGATCGGCCAGCGCCTTCTGGACGCAGTCCTCGCCCTGCCCCGAACCGATGCCGAAAAGTGTCTTGCCGCCCCGGAAGCGGAACGCGTTGCGGAGCGTGGCAAAGTCCACATTCATCAGGCCGGACTGGAAGAGCATGGACCAGATGGCCTTGACGCCCCGGCTCACCCATTCGTCGGCCACGGAAAACGCCTCAAGCACGGTGGCCTTCTCCTCCACCTGCTGCAAAAGCATGTCGTTGGGCAGGGCTATGACCGCGTGACAAGTCTCGCGCAACTCGGCGAGGGACTCCTCGGCCTGCTTGCGCCGCCGCTCGCCCTCGCGCGTGAAAGGCATCGTGACGAAGGCCAGCACGACCGCGCCCGCCTTCTCTGCCTCCTGCGCGACGATTGGAGCCGCGCCGCTGCCCGTGCCGCCGCCAAGACCCGCGAGCAGGAACACCAGATCCACGCCGTCCACCATCTTCGCAATCATCTCCTCGTCGCCCTCGGCGGCCTTGCGCCCGATGTCGGACTCTCCGCCTGCGGACATTCCCCGCGTGAGCGAACGCCCGATGAGCAGCTTCTCCTGAATGGGAGACGAGGACAAAGTCTTGGTGTCGGTGTTCACTACGGCCAGTGCCACCTGCCCAAGATCCTCCAGCTTGATGCGGTCCACGGCATTGTTGCCCGCGCCGCCCACGCCGATGATCTTGATGCGTATGCGCTTTTCGTCCAGCCCCTGAAGATTCTGAAGCTCGTCGTTGTCCATGCGTATTATGGTGAAAGGTTCTGGTTCAGACGCTCCCTTAGCGGGAGAACATGCCGGAAAGTTTGCCCAGCCAGCGGGATGACGACTGTTCGCGCTGCCTGTTGCGCAGCGAAGTGACGCCCTCGTAAAGAAGACCCAGTGCGGTGGAAAACTCCGGCACGCGAAGGGCGGCATCGCTCACCCACGCCGGGCTTTCGCCCAGACGGACCGGGACGCCGAGCACCTCCTGCGCCACGTCGCATATGCGGGTCAGCTTGGATGTGCCGCCGGTCAGGATAACCCCGGCGGGCAGGTTCTGCGCGCTGATCTCGCTGCCGAGCAGGTTCTTCACGATCATGAACAGCTCGTCCACGCGGGAGTGCAGTATCTTGTGAATGGAAAGGCGCTGTATGGGCCGGTCGCCGATGGTCAGATCCCCGATGAGCATGACCGTGTCGTTCTTGTCGGAATTGTCCACGACGGCCTTGCCGTAGCGCAGCTTGACGCTCTCCGCGTAGCGGGCGTTCATGCGCAGGCCCAGCGCGAGGTCGTTTGTAAGATGGTCCCCGCCGACGGGGATGACGCCCGTGCGCACTATCGTGCCGGA
>JBAZHO010000293.1:0-3195 GCA_041652375.1 Opitutales bacterium
GGCCATCGCGGCAGGTATTGACCAGCTTGAAGGCCGGCACGCCGTCGGCCAGCCATTCCACGGCGTGGCTGGCATCGCGCTTCTCATCGGAGAAGAAGTTCGTGCCGTCCGTGACGATCAACCCCATGTCGCGGGTACAGGCCTGATCAATACGCGGGTAATAAATCTCGTTGAAGATTCCGTGGCTCAAGGTGAACCAGACCCGGCTCCGGTTGCTCAAAGCCGTGCCCACGCCGGTTTTGGCACTGGAAGTCCAGCGCGCGGGAATGCCCGGCCCGCCCGGAGCGGAACGATTTGAATTGTTTTGAGAATCGCTCATTCGTCAGCCTTTAATCCGAGCGCGGCCAGCTTTGCACAGGTGGATTTGTAATCCGTGTGCGGAATGCCGTGGATGCCCAATCCTTCCGCGATCTCGACGAACATCGGGGTGTCTTCGATATAGACCACCTGTCGCGCCGGAACCTGAGCTATGTCAAGCGCGAGCCGGAAGATGTCTGCGTCGGGCTTGCGGATGTGGACGAAGCATGAGGATATGTAAAAGTCCACGATGTCGTTCAGCCTGAACTTTTTAATACGATGTGCGTTCAATTCCCGCGCCTCGTTGCTGACCACGGCGATTTTCAGGCCGTATCGGGCTTTGAGCCGGGCGATCATCCCAATCATGTCGGGGTAAGGTTTCGACTGCGCGAACATGAAACGCCGGAACTGGTCGCGCGTGAACGCCCGCTCCTTGTGGAAGACCACGCGGTCGAGATATTCTCCGAGTGTCAGCTTTCCCTCCTCGTAGATCGCAAAGTTCAAATCGTGCCGACCATCCATCTCCTCGTAATCCAGCTTGAAGTTCGCAGCCGTTAGTTTGCGGATCTGATGGCCCCATCCGTCGCTCAGTAGCACGCCGCCGATATCCAGAAATAGGCAGGTGATGGCCCTCGCGTTCTTCATATTTCCTCCCGCTTGCAGGAAGCTTGCGGCCACGGTATCCGCCGGTCTTCGGGCGGGATCGCAGCGACTTCGCGGGACGCCATGACTCGCACTGGCACTGGGGTGTTGTCGGGCACACCGATAAAACAGGCCGTGATGATACGGGCCAAATCGACCAGTATGCTGGTGGGTGTCAGGCTTCCAGTCATGGAGCTTGTCTTCATGAAGCTGTATCCGCAGGCGTATTTTCGAGTTCCGTTACTTTCGCCAGACGGCGGCGATGACGCTCCTCGCCGCTGAATCGCGCGGCGAGAAATGTTTGAACCAATTCCCATGCGAGGGCTTTGCCCACCACCTGACCGCCAAAGCAGATCAGGTTCAGGTCGTCATCCTCGACACCCTGATGCGCCGCAAAGTTGTCCGTAATCAAGCAGGCTCGAACCCCCGCCACCTTGTTCGCGGCGACGGATGCGCCGACACCGCTGCCGCAGATACCAATGCCGCGATCCACTATGTTGTCGGCTACAGCGCAGGCCAGCGGCACGATAAAATCTGGATAGTCATCGTTTGCTTTCAAATGGTCGTCGCCAAAGTCAAGCACCTCGTGACCGGCTTCGCGCAATTTCGCGGCCAGATATTCCTTCAGTTCGTAGCCGCCGTGATCGGCGGCCATGCCGATGCGTTCTAGCTTCAATATAAATTCCTTCAAAGGCTGATGCGCCACATTGAACAGACTATCCCACAGCCCATGCGCTCACGATGGGGAGTAACAACCCTACCGTGGCCTTTTTAGATAAGGCTGAACCCGCCTGCGTTCTCGCAAATACGGTCGTTTCAAGCTCCGCGCCATTGCCGAATCCTGAGATAGGCCGTGGGCTGAAAGATGTCGGCGAACCCCTAGATTCCGGTTAACAGGTGCAACCTGTGGCGGCATTAAGCCGCAAAGGCTGGCGCATAAATGCGCCAGCCAAGTGCGGAAGGATGCTTCAATTACTTCGTGTCAACGGCGGGGACCGCGATGGTCATGTTGTTGACCACGCTGGTTACTCCCTTGACGTCGTTCGCCAATTTGCCGACAAGGCTCTTCTCGGCGGCGTTCTTCACAGAGCCGCTTACCGTGACCACGCCTTTTTGTGTATGGACAGTGGTCTTGATTGCGCTGGTCGAATGATGCGACAAGAGCAGAACTTTGATCTGGGCCGTGATGGAGGCGTCATCAATCATTTCGCCTGCCGTCTGTTCCGGCGGCACTTTGGCCGGGGCAATCGTCATTTCGTTCACGACCGACTTAACGCCATCGATGTCCTTGGCGTATTCGGTGGTCAGTTCCTTCTGGGACAGACTGGACGCCGTGCCGCGAAGAATGACGTTTCCGTTTTCAACATAGATCTTTGTATCGCTGGCGCTTACGTTGCGATGGAACAGCAGGATGGTGTTGATTTTCACGATCAGCCAACTGTCGGAATGTTCCGGAGGAGCTGATTTTTGCACGACAAGCTGGTTGTCCACGCTCTTTACGCCCGACAGGTTCTCGACAGTGTCCTGCGCGAGATCCTTGTGCGAAGATTCGGCGACTGTTCCCGTAAGGGTGACAACGCCGTCCTTGGAGTTGATCTTGATCGAATCGTTCTGGAGGAATGTCTTGAATACGTAGGAACTTTGCGCAGATGACTCGATGCGGGCATCGGCTTTATCGGAGCTAAACGAACAAGCCGTCATCAGCAGGACGCCTGCGGCTGCGATGAGCGCGAGCGTAAATCTGGATTTTGTTTTCATGTCTTTGATTTTGTTGATTCTTGAGTTGAGCAAACCGTACAGGTTACAAGGTAAACGATGTGAGCGGTCCGCGCGATGGGGTGAAACCCTACCGTTGGGTTGACGGATTGGCTTATCTGTTCGGTCCGAACGACCCAAGATGGCCGATTTCTTGAGCTTCGGGTCCATGACAATGTCCCACCACGGCAGTTCCCCGAGTGAAACGGTCGATGAATTCGGCTAGAAACGGAAACTTGCAGGCGTATCGAACGAACGCTGCCGATAGTCGGGCCGGCGAAGCAACCCGACAGGAAGACTATAGCGATTGCCAAAAGTTTCCCAAAATAGAAACCTAATCTGGCAAGGAAACGGGACAACCGACGTATGCACACACCCGGACGCCTCGGAGAGGCGTCGGTTCCTCGCTGTTTGGTGTGGGTCAAATGGAAGTAATCAGGTCCAAGGAAACATGCGTTTCCTTGGACCAATGCAAGGGTGGCGGACTTTCGTCAGGGCGTT
>JBAZHO010000294.1:0-3192 GCA_041652375.1 Opitutales bacterium
GGCTCGCCGACGCGCTGGACCCGGCGGCGGACCTCGCGTTCGACTATCTGGGCATTCAGACGCTCTACGACCGCTACCTGCTGGTTGACAAGACGGGGAACCGCGCCCGGCGCATGGAAACGCCGCAGTTCTTCTGGCTGCGCGTGGCGATGGGCATCTTTCTGCGCGAGACAAGGGAGCGCGAGGAGCGGGTGCTGGAACTCTACCGCCTCTACAAGGACCGGCGTTTCTGCTCGTCCACCCCCACCCTTTTCAACAGCGGCACGCTGCACAGCCAGCTTTCGTCCTGCTACCTCTACAAGGTGGACGATTCGATTGAGTCGATCATGATTCGCGGCATTGCGGAAAACGCCTTTCTGGCCAAGTGGGCGGGCGGCCTCGGCGGCTCTTGGACCTCAGTGCGCGGCACGGGCAGCTACATCAAGGGGACCAACGGCGAGAGTCAGGGTGTGATTCCCTTCCTGAAGATGCACAACGACCAGCTCGTGGCCGTGAATCAGGGCGGCAAGCGCAAGGGCAGCGGCTGCGCGTATCTGGAACTGTGGCACAACGACATCGAGGACTTCCTCGAACTGCGGCGCAACACGGGCGACGAGCGTCGGCGCACGCACGACATGAACACCGCGAGCTGGATTCCCGACTTGTTCATGAAGCGCATGGAGGCGCGTGGCGACTGGAGCCTGTTCCGCACCAACGAGGTCCCGGACTTGCACGAGACCTACGGGCGGGACTTTGAGGAGCGTTACGTGCAATACGAGCGCCGGGCGACGGCGGGCGAGATTTGGTCTCGCAAGATTTCCGCGCTGGAACTGTGGAAGAAGATGCTGAAGATGCTCTTTGAAACGGGCCACCCGTGGATCACGTTCAAGGACCCTTGCAACATCCGCAGCCCTCAGGACCACGCGGGCGTCGTCCATTCGTCCAACCTCTGCACGGAGATCACGCTCAACAGCGGCGCGGACGAGACGGCGGTCTGCAATCTGGGCTCCGTGGTGCTGGAAAACCACCTGCGGGAGGACGGCTTGCTGGACATGGAGAAGCTGCGCGACACGGTGCGCACGGCGGTGCGCGCACTGGATAACGTGATCGACATCAACTTTTACCCGACCAAGCCCGCCGAGACGTCGAACATGCGTCACCGGCCCGTGGGTCTCGGCGTGATGGGGCTTCAGAACGCGCTGCACCTCAAGGGGCTGCGTTTCGCCAGCGAGGCCGCCGTTGACTTCAACGACGAGTTCATGGAGGCGATTGCGTTTTTCGCCTATGAGGCGTCGAGCGACCTTGCCGTGGAGCGCGGGAGCTACGCTTCCTACGAGGGGTCGAAGTGGTCGCGCGGCATCATGCCGACGGACTCGCTGGAGCTTCTCGAAAAGGAGCGCGGCATCGCGGTGGACGTTCCTCGCGGCGGGCGCATGGACTGGGATGGGCTGCGGGCCAAGATTCTGCGTCAGGGGATGCGTAACAGCAATGTGCTGGCCATCGCCCCGACGGCCACGATTGCGAATATCATGGGTTCGTCACCGTGCATCGAGCCGACTTACAAGAACTTGTTCGTCAAGAGTAACCTTAGCGGCGAGTTCATCGTCCTGAACCGTCACCTTGTGCGCGACTTGAAGCGTTGGGGCCTGTGGAGCGACAAGACGCGCGAGCTTCTCAAGTATTACGATGGCGAGTTGGCGAATATCGACTCGATTCCGTTGGAGTTGAAGGAGCGTTACGCGACGGCGTTCGGCATAGACTTTCTGTGGGTCATAAGGGCCGCCGCGCGTCGTCAGAAGTGGATAGACCAGTCCCAGAGCGTCAACTTGTGGCTGCCGGAGCCAGACTTGAAGGCGCTTAGTCATATGTACCGTTCCGCGTGGCGCATGGGTCTCAAAACGACGTACTATTTGCGCACGCTTGGGGCGTCGAATATCGAGAAGGCCACGGTCTCAATCAAGAAGGCCGCAGCCCCCAAGGCCGTGGGCCTGTCCTCGGCGTTCGATGCCGCCCCGCCGCCGCCCACCGAGGAGGAGAAGCGCCAGTGCTCGATAGACGCCGCCCGTAACGGTGAGGAATGCGAGGTCTGCCAATAGCAGGCAGGGGGGACGCGCCCTGCACCCGCTGATTCCTTCGGAATCGCATGAAAAAAGGGGCTTCGTGCCCCTTTTTTGTGTCGTCGTTTTGCGCCGATCGGATGCCCAGCGCGATTCAGCGTTCACGCGGCTCAAAACTTGCCGGGCTTGCATACGCGATCGGAGTTTGCAAATACTGCATTACAAAGTTCATGGCATTGAATTTTCCCTTGATAGTCCATCCGGGGGTTCAGGCTTGAATTGTGACGCCCGCACCATGTCAGAAGATCCCATACCGGCCAGCGACCAGACGGACTCTTGTCCCGACATTTCGCCGGAGACGACACCAGCGGTAAATGCTTATTCCGCGATGGAGCAACGGGCTTTCCTTCTGCTTCTCGCGCTGGTGAGCGTGTTGTTCCTTGGTCTTCTCAAGCCCTTTTTCAGCGCGCTTTTCTGGGCCTGCGCCGTCAGCATCATGTTTTACCCCTTGTATCGGCGTTTCCTGAGGCTTTGGGGGCGTCCGAACCTGTCCGCGCTTTCCACGCTCGGCATCTGCGTTTTCGTCGGCGTGCTTCCTTTCTTCTTCATCCTCTATTCCGTTCTGCAGGAAGGGACGCTCATCTATCAGCGCGTGCAGAGCGGCGAAATCGACCCGTCAAGCTACATCGAACGCGTCCGGCAGGGGTTCCCAGCCGTCCAGCATTTGCTGGAGCGACTGCATATCGACCTGAGCACCGTCAAGGAGCACCTTTCCAGCCTTGCCGTGGAATCCAGCCGCTTTGTCGCGCAGAATGCCGTCAAGATCGGGCAGAACGTGCTTCAGCTTATCGTCGCCGTGGGCGTGATGCTCTATGTAACGTTCTATCTGCTGCGCGACGGTCCCAAACTGCGGGCCGTGCTCATCCGGGCCTTGCCGCTCGGCGACGCGCGCGAACATCGGCTGCTGGACAAGTTCGCCGAAGTCACCCGCGCCACGGTCAAAGGCAATCTGATGGTGGCCGTCATTCAAGGCGCTCTGGGCGGGCTGATTTTCTGGATTCTCGGCATTCCCGGCGCGCTCTTGTGGGGCGTCGTGATGGCACTGCTTTCGCTCATCCCGATGGTCGGCGCGGGCCTCGTATGGGTTCCGGTCTGC
>JBAZHO010000295.1:0-3186 GCA_041652375.1 Opitutales bacterium
GCAAAAGTTACACTAAACCTTTCCATGTATTTAAAAATGTCAATTCATGGATATGTTATATTTCAAGGAGAGTTCGTAAGTCGGTGAGTGAACAGGAAGATACGTTGGCCCGCCAGTTGTGGGCGCTTGGAGACTCGGTGCGTCTGCGCATCCTGAGCCACCTGCCGCGCAACCCGGACTGCAAGTGGCGCAACAACGTGTCGCAGCTTGCGGAAGACCTCGGCATACCGCAGCCCACGCTCTCGCACCACCTGCGCGTGCTGCGTCAGGCGGGGCTTGTCTCATACAAGCGCATGTGCCGCGACGTGTATTACTGGCTCGACGAGGCCGCAGCGCACGACGTGGCCAAGCGCCTGTGCAGTTTCGTGAAGGAACAGGCCCCCGGAGCCGCCGGAACCGAAGCGAAGCCCCCCTGCGACGAGACGGAGTAGGGCGCACACTATATCAGCCCGGCCATTTCACGCAGAAAGGAGGCTGTTTGTGGAAGTTTCTGACGCGCGAAGCAGGCGATGTAATCAGCCACGTCTATCGGGGGATGTTTTCTGCGCGCGCGACAGATTTTCGCGGCTTCGCATACCTTTGCCTGAGACAAGTCTATGAGATTGTTGATGAAGTCGTCCGGGTGCTGGGCTTCGATGTTGTATGCGGCCAGCTCATCAGTCGGGAAGTCCTTGAGGTTGAAGGTGACGATGACTTCGGCCTTCCCTACAATCGCGGCGGCGACGACATGCCTGTCGTCTGGGTCGGGCAGGGATATGGAGTTTTCCAGTCGCTCATAGCCCGTTACCAGACAGTCGAGCGCGTGTTCGTTCATCAGTTGCCTCGTGCGTGTCAGGCGTTCACGTTTCAGGTGCGGATTGTTTTTCAGGACGTTTTCCGTCCATTCATCCTGAATGCGCTCCGTCCACTTCGCCCTGTACATTCCTGTCGTTGCGAGCTGCATGAGCAAATCCCGCAACGATTCGGGATACAGCACGCAGGCATCGTATATGACCGTGAATTGGCTCATTGCTTAATACTCAAGTCCAAGGTCCTGCGTTTCCCGTGCGAGTTCATCCAGAGCCTCGTTTCGCGCCGTTTCGTTTGCCCGCTTGAAATCCATTAGGTCCTTTGCGGCTATGCGCCTATGTGTTCCCACCTTGCGGGATGGGATTTCGCCATTTTTAAGCAGGCCCACAAGGAAAGGTCGTGAGACTTGTAGAATATCAGCGGCCTTTTGAGTGGTAAGTTCCGCGTTTTCCGGGACGATGGTAATCGCGTTTCCCTTGGCCATGTTCGAGAGGATGTCCAGCAGGAGAGGCAGTGCTGCTGCGGGCAGCGTGGCCTTGATTGTTTTTCCATTTTCCTCAAAACAGGCTTCCACCTGCCCCTTGTGACCGATCATGGACGAAAGAGTCCGGCTCGAGTCCCGTTCCAGATCCCGATCCTTTTCATCTGCGAGGCTGAATTTGAGTGATCTGTCGATAGTATTTCTCATAATCGAAATAATCGAAATAATCGAAATAAACGCAAGGAGTAAAGGATGATTTTCCGCACAATAATTCGATGACTTTCCAAATACAGTTCGCCCCTGCGCCCGGTTTTTCTTGCGCGGCTTGCTTGGCTGTCGTTTCCTTGTCCCTCAATATGCAGAGCGCATCCTTGCAACACTTGCTCAATCGTCCCGGTGTCATCGCCTTGGAAGACGGAAGCGTCTTTCGCGGCAGGGGTTTCGGCGCGTCTGCGGTGCGTGCCGTGGGGGAGGCCGTCTTCAACACTTCCATGACGGGTTATCAGGAGATTCTGACCGATCCGTCCTATCTGGGGCAGATCGTCACGATGACCGCCCCGCAGATCGGCAACTACGGCGTCAACCCCGAGGATGTCGAGAGCGACGGGCCGAAGGTCACGGGCTTTGTCGTGCGCGACCTTTCGCCCATCGCCAGCAACTGGCGCTCGACGGAGAGCCTGCACGAATACCTTCTGCGCTACGGCATTCCGGGCGTGACGGGCGTGGATACGCGCACCATCGCCAAGAAGCTGCGCGTGACTGGCGTTCAGAAGGCCTGCATCTGCACGGAGGATATTTCCGACGAGGAGGCAGTGCGCCGCGCCCGCGAGTGGCCGGGCCTTGAGGGCGTGGACTACGTCAAAGAGGTCTCGTGCAAGGAGATTTACGAGTTCGACCCCGCGAAGACCCCCGGCGGCAAGCCGTTCGAGGTCGAGGGCACGAAGTTGGCCGATTACCCGCGCGACGTTCCGCGCAAGCATTGCGTGGCCTACGATCTGGGCGCGAAATACAACACCTTTCGCAAGCTCTGGCGCGTTGGCTTCGACGTGACAGTCGTCCCCGCCGACACTCCGGCCAGCGTGGTGCGGGGTTTGAAGCCCGACGCGATTTTTCTTTCCAACGGTCCCGGCGACCCGGCCCCTCTGACCTATGTCCACGAGGCGGTGCGGGACTTGATGCAGGACTTCCCGATGTTCGGCATTTGCATGGGCAACCATATGCTCACGCACGCGCTGGGTGCGGACACTTTCAAGCTGAAGTTCGGCCATCGCGGCGCGAATCACCCGGTCAAGAACCTCGAAACGGGCCACGTCTATATCACGTCGCAGAACCACGGTTTCGCGGCAAAGCCGGAGGATGTCGTGGCTCGCGGGGGCATCGTGACGGAGCTGAACATGAACGACGGCACGGTTTCCGGCATTCGTATCAAGGGCAAGCCGGTTTTTGCGGTGCAGTATCACCCGGAGGCGTCCCCCGGTCCGCACGAGAGCGGCGTCCATTTCGAGACTTTCTACAACTCCGTGAGGGGGGTGTAGCAGGGGGGGAGGGTGTAACCCTCCTTTTACGAAGGGCTTCGCCCTTACGCCGACTGCGTGCGGCTATCCCAAGATACAGGGGTCGCTATGCGTGCAGGAAGACAAAAAAGTTAACCGCAGATAAACGCTGATTTTCGCAGATCAAAGAACATAAATTGTTGTTTCTTATAGCAGTTCCTATTGATTTGTGGACACCGTCTGGAAGCACTGAAAGTGCGACATAAGATAGCCTAGGGTGGAGCGAAGCGGAACCCTAGGTTACGCGTACACAACACATTCAAGCGCTGTAAGTGCGGCATAAACTGGCGATCATGCCGCGCCTTCAGCGCTTGTTCCGTTTTTTATAATCATTACCCGGGGTTGCGTGCTACGCACTTACCC
>JBAZHO010000296.1:0-3149 GCA_041652375.1 Opitutales bacterium
GCTGGAATGCGAGATCGAGACGCCCGGACAGTGGAAGAGCCGCTCCCGCGCCCTGAAAGAGTTTTCCGCGCTTCAGCGCCCGCCAATCCCCGACGCTCTTGACGAGATGCTTCGCGGCTACCAGCGCGTCGGCGCGGCTTGGCTCTGGCATCTGTGCGCGAACAATCTGGGCGGAGTGCTCGCGGATGAGATGGGCCTCGGCAAGACGATTCAGGCGCTGGCCCTGCTGTCTGCGGTCAAGGCGCTAGACCGAGACGGCCTGCCGTCGCTGGTGGTCTGTCCGGCGGGCCTTATCGAGAACTGGATGCGCGAGTGCGCCCGCTTCGCGCCTGCCCTGCGCGTGGTCCGCCACCACGGCGGCGAACGGCTGTCCGGGGCGCGCGGGTTCGACGAGCGCGACCTCGTCATAACCTCGTATCAGACGCTGGTCCGGGACGCCGAACTCTTCATGCCGCAGGAATTCGCCACAGTCATCGCGGACGAGGCGCAGCACATCAAGAACCGCCGCACGCAGGCCGCAGCCTCGCTGCGTGCGCTTCGGGCGCGCTCCCGCTTCGTGCTCACGGGCACGCCCGTGGAGAACTCGCTCGACGACCTGCGCTCCATCTTCGCCTTCATCCTGCCCGGCTACCTGCCGCGAGTGCCGGAGGGAATGAAGGGCGAGGACCGCGCCTGGTACGACCAGCGCCACCTCAAGCAGGCCGCGCCCTACATCCTGCGCCGCTCCAAGTTACTCGTAGCCCCGGAACTGCCGGAAAAGATCGAACAGACGCTTTACTGCGAACTGGCCCCGGAGCAGCTTCGCCTTTACAACGAGCTGCGCGAGCAGGGCCGTAAGGCGATTTTCGACCTCGAAATGAGCGGCGCGTCGGAAGGACGCCTGCGCATGGAAGCCCTCACCCGCCTGTTGCGCCTGCGCCAGACCTGCACGGACCCCCGCCTTGTCCGCGCCGGGATGGAGGCCGCAGATTCCGCGAAGCTCAAGGCGCTGGAGGAGATTCTGGAGGAAGCCGTGGACGGCGGGCACCGCGTGCTGGTGTTCTCGCAGTTCGTCGAGGCCCTGAAGCTCATCGCGGAAATGCTGCGCGAAAAGGAGCTTTCCTTCGCCTACATCGACGGCTCCACGCCGAACCGCCAGCGCGAATGCGACCGCTTCAACGACGACGACTCGATCCCCGTGTTCCTTATCTCGCTCAAGGCGGGCGGCACGGGACTGAACCTTACCGGGGCGGACACCGTGGTCCATTTCGACCCTTGGTGGAACCCAGCCGTGGAGGCGCAGGCGACGGACCGCGCGCACCGCATCGGCCAAACGCGTACCGTCACGAGCCTGAAACTGATTGCGACGGGCACGGTCGAAGAGAAGGTGCTGGAGCTTCAGCAAGGCAAAGCGGCCATACTGCGGGAACTTTTCGACGAGTCCGCCGCGCAGACCTCGAAGGTCAGTCTGGCGGACCTGCGCGGGCTGCTGGACTGAAAGAGCGATTCTCAAAAGTCCGCCGAAATATCAAAGAATAAAGAGAAGAATTTTTATCCACAGATAAGCAGGGATAAAAAAGGGATTAGAAAAACAGAACGTCTTCTTTTTCAATAATCTGCGTA
Organism: Opitutales bacterium; assembly: GCA_041652375.1. Lineage (GTDB taxonomy): Bacteria > Verrucomicrobiota > Verrucomicrobiia > Opitutales > Oceanipulchritudinaceae > Verruco-01. The sequence goes on from JBAZHO010000296.1 coordinate 1,603, forward strand.
AATCCCTGCTTATCTGTGGATAAAAATTCTTCTCCGGGATTCTTCCAATCCGTGTAATCTGCGGATAAACTCTTTGTCTGCAATTTCAGCGAACTTTTGAGAAACGTTATACGTCACAATCGTATCCAGAATATGCCTGAGCCCTTCATATATGGGGGATTACAAGCTCTCGGCATTTGTATTCTCTTGTATCGACGGGAATGAATATGCGGGATAGAATCTCTGTTTTTGCACACATGAACCCTTTTCTGGACAACAGCTTTAAAGTCCGCTGGACCAAGATGACATACGACTGCGTCCGCCCGGACATCGGCGAGGCAATAAAACTTGCGGAGGCCGGCCTTGAGGCCATCCGCTCAATCGATCCCGCTCTTGCGAACTACGACAACGTGTTCGAAGCGCTGGAAGATGCGACCGACGAGCTTTCACGCCCCTGGGCCAGAGTGAATCATCTGGAAGAGGTTTGCGACAGCCCCGAGATGCGCGCGGCGTACAACGACGTCCTGCCGGAGGTCAGCGCGTTTTACGCCCGGATACCGCTGGACGAACGTCTGTGGAAGTCCGTCCACGCGGCATCCCTGAATCCGGGAGCGATGAAGCTGGACGAGGCGCAGAACCGCTTCGTGGGCGAGACGCTGAAGGACTTTCTCGACGCCGGGGCCGAGCTTTCGTCCGACAAGAAAGACCGCCTTCAGCAGCTTCAGTCCGAACTTTCCGCCCTCACGCAGAAGTTTTCGGAAAACGTGCTGGATTCAACGAACGCCTTTGAATTGGTGGTCGAAGACCCGGCGCTCCTCTCCGGCCTGCCAGCGCACGCGCGGGAGGCCGCCCGCCGCGACGCCCTCAGGAAGGGCCACGGCACGGAGGCGAACCCCAAGTGGCGTTTCACGCTTCAGTCCCCCAGCTACGGCCCGGCGATGCAGTATCTGGACTCCGACGAGATGCGCCGCCAGCTCTATGAGGGCTTCACGCGCATCGGACGCACAGCGCCTTACGACAACACGGAGCTGATCTGGAAGATTCTGGAACTGCGCAACGAAAAGGCGCTGCTTCTGGGCAAGGCGAGCTTTGCGGACGTGACCACCGCCCGGCGCATGGCCGGGAGCGGACGCGCTGCGCTGGACTTTGTCGAGGACATGCACAAGCGCATCAGCCCTGCTTTCGTCCGTGAAATACGCGGGCTTGAGGAATTTAAGGCTGCCCGCACGGGCAAACCCGTCGAACACCTTCAGATCTGGGAGACCAGCTACTGGATGGAAAAGCTGCGCCGGGAACGCTACGACTTCGACGAGGAGAAGCTCCGCCCGTATTTTGCCATCCAAGGCGTGATATCCGGCATGTTCCGCATCGTGGAGGGCCTGTTCGGGCTGCGCATAGTCGAGCTGACCGGCGAGGACAAGCCCGAAGTCTGGCACCCGGACGTGCGTTTTTACGACCTGTTCGACGCCGGAAGCGATACGCATCTGGGTTCGTTCTACACGGACTGGCATCCGCGCGCGTCAAAACGATCCGGGGCATGGATGGACGGCCTGATCACAGGCGTGGCC